>JBBSII010000576.1:0-3360 GCA_038232175.1 Thermomicrobiales bacterium | reverse complement strand
TCTTCTCCAACCTCGGCTTCGTCGTCGTGGACGAGCAGCACCGCTTCGGCGTCGGGCAGCGGGCGCGGCTGCGGGCGAAGGCGCGGAGCATCGCGCCGCACATGCTCGTGATGACAGCGACGCCGATCCCGCGCTCGCTGGCCCTCACCCTGCATGGGGACCTCGATGTCTCGACCATCGACGAGTTGCCGCCCGGTCGCATGCCCGTGGAGACGCACATTGTGCGGGGCGACGAGCGGGAGCGCGCATACGACATCGTGCGCGACGCGGTGGACGCGGAGAATCAGGCGTTCATCATCTGCCCGCTCGTCGAGGAATCGGAGACGCTGGAGGCGAAATCCGCCGTCGCGGAGCACAAGCGGTTGCAGGAGGCCGTCTTCCCTGAGTTGTCGCTCGGCCTGCTCCACGGCAAGATGCCGCCACGGACGAAAGAGAAGGTGATGTCCGCGTTCCGCAACCGCGAGTACGATGTGCTCGTCGCGACCTCGGTGGTGGAAGTCGGGATCGACGTGCCGAACGCGACGGTGATGCTGATCGAGGGCGCGGATCGATTCGGCCTCAGCCAGTTGCACCAGTTTCGCGGGCGCGTCGGGCGGGGCAGGGACGCCTCGACCTGCCTCCTGATCGCCGATGATGTCGGGCGGGCGGGGCAGGAGCGGCTCGCGCTGATGGCATCGACAAACGACGGCTTCGTGCTCGCGGAGGCGGATTTGCAGATGCGCGGCCCCGGTGATCTGTTCGGCACGGCGCAAAGCGGGTATGATCTGCCGCTTCGCGTCGCCGCGCTGGGGGACACCCGCACGCTGGAACGCGCCCGCCACGCGGCGGAGGCTGTGCTGGCGACCGACCCGCACCTGATGCAGCCGCAGCATGCCGCGCTCCACGCCCGCCTCGACGCCTTCTGGTCGCGCGAGGCGGGGGCGGGGGACGTCAGCTAGGGAGAAGGACTAAGGAACTGCGTAGAGAGACTTGTGGTGGATGGATAGCGCAAGGAACGTAAAACCGAGTTTGATAGAAGAAAGAAGTAGTCACGTGCCTCGGTGCGCCCTCTTAGTCCTGAGTCCTGAGTCCTTAGTCCTGCCCGCCAAGGCGGGCCGATGCGCGTAATCGCGGGCGAGGCGAAGGGGCACAAGCTCAAAGCGCCGACGGGGATGCTGACGCGGCCGATGGCGGACAAGATCAAGGGGGCGGTCTTTTCGATGCTGGCGTCGCTGGGGATCGAGTCGGAGTGGGTGCTGGACCTCTACGCCGGGAGCGGCGCGATTGGGATCGAGTTTCTGTCGCGCGGGGCGTCCCTGCTCGATTCGGTCGAGCAACGCGCGGTCGCGGTCGCGGTGATTCACGAGAACCTGGCGCACACGAAGTTCACCGATCGGGCGCATGTGCACAAGACGACGGTGCAGGCATTCCTCGCGCGGCCAGTGATCGGGCCGTACGACACGGTGATGATGGACCCGCCGTACGCCGACCCGCAGATCGTCGAGATTATGGCGCTCGTGGCGGCCCGCGCGCCGGATCGCGGCATCTTGCCCGGTGCGGCGCTCGTCGTCGGCCACTCGCCGCGCGTCACGCTGCCGGAGCAGGTCGGGCGGTTCGGACTGATCCGCAAACGGTGCCACGGGGACTCATGCTTCTCGATCTATCAGGAGGGACATATCACAGAACCGGCGGTCGTGCTGGTCGTTTCTCTAGCAGAGAAGGATGGTGAGGCGTGACGGTCGCAATTTTCCCCGGCACCTTCGATCCGATCACCAACGGGCACGTCGACGTCGCGACGCGGGCGGCGGGGCTGTTCGAGCGCGTCATTATCGGTGTGTAC
Organism: Thermomicrobiales bacterium; assembly: GCA_038232175.1. Classification (GTDB taxonomy): domain Bacteria; phylum Chloroflexota; class Chloroflexia; order Thermomicrobiales; family JALYUS01; genus JALYUS01. The sequence goes on along the minus strand of JBBSII010000576.1, from coordinate 1,541 downwards.
GACAGCGGCGACCGCTCCCGCAAGCAGCCGCTCTTCTCGGTGGAGGAGCGGACGCAACTGGCGACGGAGGCGTTGGCGCATGTGCCCAATATCGACGTTGACAGGTTCGACGGCCTGCTCGTAGACTACGCGAACCGCGTAGGGGCGCACGCAATCGTCCGCGGGCTGCGGGCGGTTTCTGACTTTGAATACGAGCTGGGCATGGCGCATATCAACAGCACGTTGAATCATGCGATCGAGACGGTATGCCTGATGACGAGTTCCGACCATTCGTTCATTCACGCGAACTTAGTCCGCGATGTCGCGCTGCTCGGCGGCGATGTCAGTGTGCTGGTACCGCCGCATGTCAGCCGCGCCCTCCGGGAGAAGGTCGCGGCGATCCGGTAACGGGGCATGCAGCATCATACTTCCCCGGAGCATCGGGCGGGGACCGAAGGTTGGAGGGGCGGAGTGGCAACGACCGTGGATATTCAGTTTCTGATTGACCGGCTGGACGGGATGATGCAGCAGAGTCGGCGGGGCTTCTTCGGGGGCAAAGTGCAGGTCGATGAGGGCGAGATCCAACAGATCATCGACCAGTTGCGCGCCTCCGTGCCGAACGAGATCAAGCAGGCCCGGCGGGTGCTTCAGGAGCGCGAGAACATCATCAAGAGCGCGCAGGATGAGGCAGAGCAGATCGTCACATTCGCCAAGCAGCAGGCGGAATATCTCACGAGCGAGCACGGGTTGTTGCAGGAAGCGAAGATGCGCTCTGAGGGCGTCATCCGCGACGCGAACGACCAGCGGGACATGGTCATTAACGACGCGCGCCGATATGCGCTGGACGCGATCATCAGCGTGGATAGCGCGCTCGAATCGCTCGACAACGCCGTGGTGTCCAATCAACGCAATGTGCGTCGCGTGCTGGAAAGCCTGCAAGATCAGCCGATGCCGGTGACTCAATGAGCATCAACCCACTGAGAACCGAGGACTGAGGACTGAGGACTGAGGAGAGACGGAGAGGGGCTGCGTACGTGATCCGTAGTTCTCTGCGCGCCGTTTCAGGCATCGTTGGTCTGCTCGTGGGTACGATCCTGATGGGATGCTCCGGGCCGGAGAGTGGGGGCGCATCGCCCGTCGCCACCACCGCAGCCACCGCGACGCCCGCAAGCACCATTGCCCGACCGACCGCCGCGCCACCGACGACGGCGGTCGGTTCCTTTGTCGCGACCGCCATCGCGCCCCTCGCCTCCCCGACGGCGACCGTCCCCGCGCCAACTCCGGCGAGCACCGCCGCGATTGCCACCGTGCCCGCCGCCTCGCGCGTCGCGGGGGGGAGCGCCGCGCCGTCCACACCCGCCGTGCAGCCGAGCGCGGGGCCGCTGCTCCCGGCGTACCGGATTGCCTTTGTCTCCGCCGGCGGTGTCAGTGACGACATCTGGACGATGGACCCGGACGGTCGCCGCCTCACGAATCTGACGAAAGCCCAGAAGGCGAAGGGGAACGACAGCGACCCGCAGTGGTCGCCGGACGGCAGGCGCATCGCCTTCGTCTCCGACCGC
>JBBSII010000575.1:0-3362 GCA_038232175.1 Thermomicrobiales bacterium | reverse complement strand
GGGGGTGAGCGTGAAGGTCGCCTTCACCTCCTGCGCCCGCGCGACGAACAGCCGGATCGACTCGTACTGCATCAACTGCTCGACCGGGGGCGGGCGGTGCGCGTCCGGCAGCGGGAGCGGGGGCACAGGGTACTCGCGCTCGCCGTAGACGCGGAGCGCGGAGCGGCTGGTCACGAGCGCCTTCATCCGGGGCGCGATGGTCAGCATCTGGCTGATCATCGTCCCCGCGTCCGTCACCTGCTCGAAGTTGTCGAGCAGGAGCAGCATCTGCTGCTCGCGCACGGCGGCGTGGAGGCGGTTGATTAATGGTTGGCCGGGGCTTTCCGCCACGCCGAGTGTCTCCGCGATCTGCGACACGACGCGGGTCGGGTCGCGCACATCCGCGAGCGGCACGAAGAAGACCCCGTGCGGGAAGGCGTCAACGACCTCCACCGCCACCTGCAAGCTGAGGCGCGTCTTGCCCGTGCCGCCCGGCCCCGTCAGCGTCAGCAGGTGGACATCGTCGCGCCGCAGGAGTGCGATGACCTCCTTCGCCTCGCGCTCGCGGCCCACGAGCATGTTCGCCTGGGAGGGCAGGTTCGTCCGCAGGGGGTCGAGCGTCTTCAGTGGCGCGAATTCGGTTGGCAGGTCGGGCGCGACGATCTGATAGATGTGTTCCGGGCGCAGCAAGTCTTTCAGCCGTGCCTCGCCCATATCGCGCAGGCTGACGCCGGGGGGCAGGCTGTCACGACTCAACTCCTCCGTGACGCCGGAGACGAGCGTCTGCCCGCCATGCCCCGCCGACAGGAGGCGCGCGACGCGATTGAGCGGACGCCCGAAGTAGTCGCCGTCCTTCGCCTCGACCGAGCCGGTGTGCAGCGCCATCCGCACCCGCAGCGACTCCCCCTCGCCCCAGTCCTCGGCGAACAGCGCGTATTGGGCGGCGAGCGCGGCATCGAGGGCGGCGGGCACGTTCGTGAACGCGGCGTAGAATGCATCACCGACCGTCTTAAAAACGACGCCGTCGTGCGCCGCAATCGCGCCGTTCATGATCGCGTCGTGGCGCGCGAGGATGACGCGCATCCGGTCGGGGTTGTGCTCCCACCGCTGCGTGCTGCCCTCGATGTCCGTGAAGAGAAACGTCACGGTGCCGCTGGGGATTTCCCGCATGGACTTCAACTTCACCCTCGCACGCATCGAGCGCCCGTTTCAAAACTGTGGGAGCGGGGAGAAACCAGGAATGAACCGCAAAGACACAAAGGAAAGGGAATTGAACCACGAAGGCGGGAAGGACACGAAGATGGGAAGGAGTGTCTCTTTTTTTCTTCTCTTTCCTTCGCGCTCTCTCGCGCCTTCGTGGTTCAATCTCTTCTCTGTGCTCTCTGCGCCTTTGCGGTTCATCCCCAGTTTCTCCCCGTGCCAGTATAGACGTGGGGCGCGCATCGGCAAGTGCACATAAGTATGCGATACTGCGATCAGTGGAGATGGAACGGCGCGCTGGTCGGGGCGCTGGTTTTTTGGGAGGTTCAGGGCTTTTGCAACGTGTTGAAACCCCGGCACGACGCCGTGTCTGGTGGAACGAGTATATCGCGCTTTTCCTCGTGGTCTGGATGGTGGGCACGGTTGTCTGGGCGGTCGGTCACGCGGGGTGGAACCCGCTCCTGACGCGGCTCCCGATCGTCGCCGTGCCGGGTCTCATCGTCGGTTACATCGCCGCGAAGACATGGCGCGCCCCCGCCGCCGCGCTCCATGGCGCGGCGCTTCTCGGCGGCGCGCTCCTCTGCTGGCTCGTCGCAATCACCGCGCCCGGCGCCGGTGCGGGGTCGCTGCGGCATCGCTCCGTCCTGCTGTGGCATCGGGGGATAGGCTGGGGGCGGGCGATCTGGCGTGGTGAGGCGACCGAGGATCGCGTGCTCTTCCTGCTCGCGACGGGCCTGCTCGTCTTCGCCCTGGCGTACGCCGTGATGTGGTGGACGTTTCGCACCAGCGCGTCGGCGCTCGCCATCGGCGTGCCGGGCGCCGCGCTCTTCGTGACGATTGGCGCCGCCGGATTGTCCGGGCGGTGGTACCTCGCGGCGTACCTCCTCGCGGCGCTCCCGCTGGCGGCGCGGTTCGCGGGTTTCCGCCAGGAAGCGCGCTGGCAGCGGGCGTGGATCGCCTACCCGACCTCTATCCGGTCGCGCTACCTCTCGGTTGGCTCCGGCATCGCGGTCGCGCTCGTGCTGCTCACGTCGCTGCTGCCGCTCTCAGTGCACATCGCCGCGATTAACACCGCGTGGGATCGCGCGCAGCAACCCGCGCAGCAACTCGTGACGGACTTTCAGGATCGCTTCGCGCGCGCCGTCGACGGCAACGGGGGGCCGACGATCATCCCCGGCTTCGCCTCGTTCGGCCCGACCTTTCGCCTCGCGGGGAGCCTGAACCTCTCCGATGCTCCCGCCGTGCTCCTCACCGCGCAGGAGTCGCATTACCTCAGCGCGAATAGCTACGACTTCTACAATGGCCTCGGCTGGGAGGATCGTGCCACCGCCACCTTCAACCCGCAGGGGCCGAACGGCGCGGTCTACTCCCCGCAGGTCTCCGTCGGCGCGAAGCAGCCGGTGCCGCACCCCGCCGGTGGGACGGAGGCGACGACGACCGTTAACTGCGACGCACAGTTCCTGCGACCACGCGGCAGCCTGCTCTATGCGTGCGGACAGGCCGAAACCGTCTCGGTGGACGCGCGCATCTCGCTCAGTTGGCAGCAACTGGGGCAGAGCGGTACGCCCCTCCCTGTTCCCACGACCGCCAATCTCCCCGCCCCGCTCACGACGCTGGTGCGGCTGGTCAGCAACCTCGAAGCGCTCACGCTGCCGGGTGATGTGCCGACACCCGGCGCGAATGGCGAAGCGACCGTCGTCCGCCCGGATGGGACGTTCGTCATCTCCCTCAGCCCGGCGCGTGCGCAGACATGGAATCCAAAGACTGACGACCTTGCGGGATATGTACAGCGCGCGATGCAGGGGCAGCCGCAAGGGGCGAGCGCGAAGCCGATTTCACGGATCATGGTCGTGCCGCCGCTCGCCAATACGACAACGGTGGGGACGCCGCCCAACGCCGTTGCGACCGCGACCGCATCCGCCGATCCACGGTTCGCGTCCATCGAAGCGGAGCAGGATCGCCTGCGGAAGCAACTGATCGACACACAGATCGTCGTGCAGGGCGGCAAGGTGACGACGCTCCTCTATCGGGGGCAGACGCCAAACTTCGCCGATGTCACGACGCTCGACGCGGGCGCGCCGATCAACGCGAACGACAGCATCGCGATGACCGCGCGGGTCAGCACTGCCACGGCGGAGCAACTGCGGAGCGCGGCCACATCGTACCCCCAATGGCTCGACCGC
>JBBSII010000574.1:0-3365 GCA_038232175.1 Thermomicrobiales bacterium | reverse complement strand
GGATGCATGGCAAGCAGCAGATCATCGAACCGGCGCGCTTGTTGAGCGCGAACGAGATTGCGGCGCGGGTCTGCGCCTGTTACGGATGTGGCCATGAAGCGCATCTGTCTCTCCCACAAGAGGTTGCTTGATTGTGCACTAAGGACTACGTAGGGCCGAGCGGATTGTCCGCTCGGTTCTTTATTGCTCCCCCTCTCCATCGCCCTGAGATCGCAGAACGACAAAAAACCATTTGGCGATGGAGAGGGGGCCGGGGGGTGAGGAACAGCGATGAAAATTACGGCGGTCAAGGGGATTCCGGTCTGGGTCGGGCATCGGGATTGTTTCATCGTCACAATTGAGACGGATGAAGGGATCACCGGCATCGGGGAGGGCGGCATCTCCGGTCGCGAACTGGCGATGCAGGGGATGGTGGACCACTTCGCGCACATCCTCGTCGGCAAGGACCCGCGCCAGATCGAGCACCTCTGGCAGGTGCTCTACCGCGGCCATTACTTCGAGGGCGGGAAGATCGCGGGGGCCGCCGTCTCGGCCATCGACATCGCGCTCTACGACATCCTCGGCCAGTCGCTCGGCGTGCCCGTCTACCAGTTGCTCGGCGGCGCGTGCCGGACGGAGATTGGCTGCTTCGCCACCCCCGGTGGCCTAACCGGGCCAGAGGTCGTCGAGCAGGCGAAGGCGGCGGTCGCGGAGGGGTGGCGATTCCTCCGCTTCGGCCCCGGGATGCCGGACAAGGATTGGGCGGGCCGCGACGGCGTCGCTTACGAGGGGTGGACCGGCGGCGACGACTCGATCTATGAGCCAATGGAGTCGATGGCGCTCGCGGCGCACTGGATCCGCGCGGTGCGCGCGGCGGTCGGCCCGGCGATTGGCCTCTCTATCGACTTCCATCATCGCCTCTCCGTCGCGGAGGCGGCGTTGTTCTGCCAGCAGGTCGCGGACGTTAATTTGATGTTCATGGAGGAGCCGATCCGCGCGCAAAGCCCCGAGGCATACAAGCAATTGCGGACGATGACGCCCGTGCCCCTCGCCATCGGTGAGGAGTTCGCGAGCAAGTGGGAGTTCCTGCCGTACATCGAGCAGGGCATCCTCAATTACGCGCGTATCGACCTCTCGAATGTCGGCGGGTTCACGGAGGCGAAGAAGGTCGCGGGGTGGTGCGAGGCGCACTACATCGACGTGATGCCGCACAACCCGCTCGGCCCGGTCTGCACAGCAGCAACGATCCACTTCTGCGCCGCGATCAACAACTTCGCGCAGTTGGAGTACTCGCACCGCAACGCCGCCGCATGGACGCACGACGTCTTCCCGACGTTCCCACAGATCGCAGGTACCGCGTTTCCGCTGCCGACCGCCCCCGGCCTCGGCGTGACGTTCGATGAGGTCGTCGCCGCATCAACCTACCCGTTCGACTACTGGGACACCCCAAAGTGGCGCCGACGGGACGGGCAATTCACCAACTGGTAGGGCATGCCTCAGGCCGGTCGCAGCGTGCCCCGTTCCGCAGCCTCGGCCTCCTGCTGAGCGGTCTGCGCGACGCGGACGCGGCGGGGCCAGTACGAGAGGAAGAGCAGCATCGCACCGCCGTACGCGGCGATGTAGAAGAGGTGCACCGGCGCGTAGCCGAAATGCACGATGACCCTCCCCGCGAGCCACGACGAGAGCGCCATGCCGGCGTTCCACGCCGCCGACCGCATCCCGAAGAGCGACACGCGGTTGCGCGGGTCGATGACGTTGCCGATCGTGCTCGACTCGATGGGCCACGAGAGGCTGATTCCGATCATCCGAATCGCATAGAACGCTGCTCCGAACGGCGCGCCGGAGAAGCCGAGGCCGATCACCAGCGCGAGCGGCACCGCGATCGTCCGCAGGACCGCGACCGCTCGCAAGGGCGGCAACCGGCGCGCGATGAGCGGCGCGCCGAGCGACATCACGCCCCCGACGAGCGAACTGATCGCGAAGAGCGCGCCCACGGCCCCCGGCGATGCGCCGAGCGAGACGAGGTAGACATTGTAGAAGGGCAGCAGCGCGCCCGTGCCGAGCGCCATGCAGCCGCCGACGAGCGCGAACGCCGTGTTATCGCGGCGGGAGGCGCGTCGCTCCCCCGGCGTGAGCGGCTTCTGCGCGCTGCGGTTCGGCGCGTCCGGCTGCTCGCGCGTCGTCCGCAGGCGAGCGAGCGGCACAAGGCTGCCCATCGTCAGCACGATGCTCACCGCCATCGTGATGCGGAAGTTCATGATCGTGTCGCCGCCGAGCAGGCCCGGCAACGCGCCACCAAGGAACGCCCCCGCCGATGTGGAGAGGGAGATGGACGCGAAGACGAACGCCTGCGCCTGCGTCCGGCGCTCCGGCGGGATAAGTGTGAAGACGTATGGCGTGGAGGGGACGGTCATGCCGGCGTTCGCCAGCCCGAAGCAGAAGGCGATGCCGAGGAGCGCGAATGGCGCCGTCACGAGGATTTGCAGCGACGCGAAGACCGCGAAGAGGAAGACGCCGCCGATCAGGATTGCCCGCGCGCCGATGCGCCGACTCAGCGGCCCGACGATCAACGCGCCCGCCGCCCACGAGAGCGTCGAGAACGCGCTGTAGATGCCGATGAAATCCTCACGCAACCCGAGTTTGCGCAGGTAGAGGTTGAACAGGAGGCTGAAGACGCCGAGGCCGAAGTTGCTGAGGAATTGGTACGCCACGTACGTCATCAGCACCCGGTTCACCTGCCGGGTCGTCGTCGGCGTCGATGTTGGCCGTGCTGCCACCATCCGGTTCTCTCTCCTCCCGCTACCCGCGCCGGTCGTGTTCCCCGCGCGGCTCCGCGCGCAACGATGCGACGAAACGACGCGCGGGCAAGGCATTCTATACGCGCATCGCCCCGTTTCACGGGCACGCCGCGAAATTGCAAGCGCGTTTCGCTCACTGCCATCGCACGCTCCGAGACAGACCCGTTTGTCTGCCATCGGTCGCGTCGCGCGTCCCGTGAAGGGCCGTGCACGAATCTTGCATACTGTCAGTTGGCGCACTATCGTTGCGGCCCATATGTAACTATATAAAGGCTACCAGGAGGATGAGATGTTCGATCCGAATGCCAAGTTGGATACCTCGCAGGTCAACGACGAGCGCGGCAGTGGCGGTGGCGGGTTCAGCACCGGCGGGCTTGGTCGCGGCGGCGGCATCGCGGTCGGCGGTGGCGCGGGCACCATCATCCTGATCGTTCTGTCGCTGCTGCTCGGCTTCAACCCGCTCTCCCAGGGCAATTCTAAGAGCGGCGTGGTCGCGACGCAGGGGCCGCGCGCGGCGCCGGGGGCGAACAACATCGCGCAGAACTGCAAGACCGGGCAAGACGCCAACAACGAGACCGATTGCCGGGT
>JBBSII010000573.1:0-3390 GCA_038232175.1 Thermomicrobiales bacterium | reverse complement strand
CGGTGCGCCAGTGCATCGGCGTCGGCGAGACATTCCATCGCGCGCTGCATGCGATAGCGAATGATCGTCTCGCGGTCGCTACTCACAGAGCGATCCCCTCCCGTATCACATTCCAATGGAAGGGCATCGCACGATACAGGGATGACTCCCATTGCGCCCTTTCGCGGATAACTGGACTCAAAACGGTGCCCGTTTCCCACTCCAATTCATAGAGCCGATGCGAAACGGCGCGTTTCCGTTCCGAGTCAATCGGGCCATCGAGCAGCACGAGGATGTCCCAATCGGAATCGGGTTCGGAATCACCACGGGCGCGGGAGCCGTAGAGAATGACCTGTGCGTCCGGTTCGATGGCGCGCACGGTCTCCCGGATTTGGTCGAGCAGCGCTGTTTCCTGTTCCGTGAATGTGTGCGTCGCCATCCGTCGCCATCCTTCTGCTGCGGCATTCGCTCCCAGTATAGCGTGCCACGAAAGACGCACGCGGCTTACCGCGCGATGATCCGCTCGCGGACGAGGTGCTTCTGGACTTTGCCGAGGGCGTTGCGGGGCAGGGTGTCCACAAAGTAGACGGTGCGCGGCTTCTTGTAGGAGGCGAGTTGATCGCGGCAGAAGGCGATCAGTGTGTCAGCCGTCAGCGCGGGATCGTCGCGGACGACGACCGCCGCCACTTGCTCGCCGAACTCCGCGTCCGGTAACCCGACGACGGCGACTTCCGCGACGCCGTGGCACTGCGCCAGCACCTCCTCGACCTCGCGCGGGTAGATGTTGTAGCCGCCGCTGATGATCAGATCCTTCGCGCGCCCGCTGATCGTGTAGTAGCCGTCCGCGCTGCGGTGGCCGAGGTCGCCCGTCGCGAACCAGCCATCCGCGTTGATGGCCTCGGCGGTCCCGTCCGGACGCTGCCAGTAGCCCGCGAAAACGTGCGGCCCGCGCACCTCGATCTCGCCCGTCTCGCCGTCCGGCAGCGGCTCCCGCGTGCGGACAGCGACGACGCGCGCCTCCTGCCGGGGGAAGGGCAGCCCGACGGTGCCCGGTCGTCGCTCGCCATCGTACGGGTTAGTCGTGTTCATGATCGTCTCGGTCATGCCGTACCGTTCGAGGATCACCTGGCTGGTCAGTTGCTCCCACTCCGCGAAGGTCTGGGGCGCGAGGGGCCCGCTGCCGGAGACGAAGAGGCGCAGCGGGCGCGGGCGTTCGGCGTGCGTCGCCGCCTCCGCGAGCAGCCGAATGTACATCGTCGGCACGCCGAAGAACATCGTCACCGGCTCGGCGCAGAGCGCGTGGTAGATCGCGGGGGCCGCGAAGTGGCGGTGCAGCGTCATCGTGCCGCCCGCCGTTAGCGTGCCGTGCGCCCCGACCATCAGGCCGTGCGCGTGGAAGAGCGGCAGCGCGAGCAGGAGATGATCGTCCGCCGTCCACCGCCACGCCTCCCGCAATGCGGTGATGTTCGCGATCATGTTGCGGTGGAGGAGCATCGCGCCCTTACTCTGGCCGGTCGTGCCGGATGTGTACGCGATCACCGCAAGATCGTCGCGCAGCGGCAGATTCGGCGAATAATCCCAGCCGCTCGCCAGAAAGACATCGAGTTTCGCATCGACATCGATGACCGATTCCAAGATGGGCAGATCGGCGCGCACGCGGTCGAGTTCGGGCAACCGCTCGCGGTCCGTGACGCAGAGGCGCACGCCCGCGTCGCTCAGGATGTGGCGCAGTTCGACCTGCCGGTACTGCGTGTTGACGAGCACGACCACGCCGCCCGCGAGCGGGACACCGAGGTACGCGGCGAGGAAATCGGGCCGGTTCTCCAGGAAGAGCGCGACCCGCTCACCTCGCTGGATACCCCACGCCATCAACGCCGTCGCGAACGCCTCCGCGCGCGTCCGCAGCCATGCGTAGGTGTACGTCTTGCCCTCGAACGCGATGCAGGTCTTCCCCGGCGTCCGCGCGGCATTCCGCAGAAACGCCTCAACAATCGAAGCAGGAGCGGTGGGCATTGCGTCACCCTTCATTCACGGTTCGACACGTCGGAGGCCCGGCACACGGTCAAATTCCCGGTCGAAGGTCACGATCTCCACGATACCTTCGTCTTCCATGACGACGGCATGATAGGCGTCTGCGAAGGAGATATTCAAGTCAACGTAGTAATCGAAAACGCGCCGAAAGCGCTCTTTACGCGGGAGCACGATACCGGGCAACGTGAGCAATGGCAGCACATTGGCGCGGATCGCGGACTTCGGATGCTTATACGTGCGCTCCAGCAGAAAGACCGTCTCGAAGACTACTGTGTCCGCGACACGGACGCGCTGATTTCCCGATGCGATCTCTCGGAGAAACGCGCTCGCTTTCGGTGAATGCCGCGCGTTGTCCTGCGTGAAATGCCGAATGAGGATGTTCGTATCGAGGAACGAGAGCGCCATCTATTCGCCCATCCGTCGCAGCACATCCTCCGCAATGGCCTCCTCCGCCATCCGCCGCATCTCCTCGGCAGTTTCGGGCACGGTGACGCCGGGGAGAGGCTTGAGCGCACCCGCTGTGTGTTCCACGATGCTCAGACTCCGCGAGATGCGAATTCCGTCGTCTTCCAACGAGAAGATCACCTGTTCACCAGGGACGATGCCGAGCCGGTCGCGCAAGTGCTTCGGAATCGTCACTTGCCCTTTGCTCGTTACCGTTGAGAACAAATCATCCATCGAGGTCTCCCTGAGTACCATATGTATTACCAACGCATATCGTTCTTACCACTGTCGATACGAGATGTCGAGGTTCTTTCGTCATTCCACAGCGGCACACCGCCAGATTTGTTACGATCATCGCAAAGCGTGTTCGGCACCATATGCCGAATGTGCTCCGAAGAGGATCTGATGAAAGGGAATCGCCCGATGAAAATCTTGTTCGTCGTCCTCGATACGCTGCGGCGCGATTATCTGGAGCCATACGGGACGGACTGGGTGCAGACGCCGAACATTGCGCGGCTGGCGGAGCGGTCCGTCGTCTGCGACAACCACTGGGTCGGTTCGCTGCCGTGCATGCCCGCGCGGCGGGAGTTCATGACGGGCCGACACAACTTCCTCGAACGGGGCTGGGGGCCGCTGGAGCCGTTCGACGATGTGCTGCCCGCGCAACTGCGGCGGGCAACGCCGAAGATTTTCTCGCACCTCATCACGGACCATTACCACTACTTCTACCTCGGCGGCGAGGGGCATAACAGCAGTTTCGACACCTGGCAGTTCGAGCGCGGGCAGGAGGACGATTTCTGGATCAGCCGCGTCGATGCGCCCGCACTCCCACCCGCGATGGGCTTCAACGCGAAGCGGCCGCAGAACGCCCTCAACCGCCTCGCGCAGCGCGAGGAGCATGAGTTCTCCGGCCCGCGCTGCGTCGAGCACGCGGTG
>JBBSII010000572.1:0-3403 GCA_038232175.1 Thermomicrobiales bacterium | reverse complement strand
CCTCTACATCGCCCACCAGATCGTCGCCGCCCACGGCGGCACGCTCAATGTCCACTCTGTCCCTGGTGAGGGCACAACATTCACGGTGCGGCTGCCGCTGGGCGGGGAGTCCTAACCTGAATTATTCATAAACCCTAATCGTGTCACGGGAGCGGTACTCCCCTACCAGTGCCGCACCGCAGGCGCGCAAATCCGGTCGCGAACAGCGGGCTGAAACGCTCCCTCGCGCCGTGAAAAACGCCTCGTGGTGTCAGATGACCTCCGGCCCTGCTGACCGACACCTTTATGAATAATGCAGGTTAGGATTCTCCGGCGGCGGAGACGTTGAATAAGACCTGGCAGCGGGCGCTCGGCGCGACACTCCCGCTCGGTGGTATGATGGCGATGACGCAACGATCACGACGGGAGATGTGCGATGCAGTACCTGCAAACAGTGGGCGGGGTGGCAGCGATGGCGCTCATCTTCCTCGTCGCGTTCGCCTTCACGCTCCGCGCGATCATAAACCGGACGGAGCGGCGGGGCATGTACTGGTATTCCCACGAGCACCCGGTTCGTGATGCCGACAAGCGCCATCGCAGCGCGGACGACCGGAATCAACCCGATAACGAACTGCCGCCGCTCCCCTTCCGAGACTGACGCTCCGCTCATCATCGGCCCCACCGGGCGCTCACTACCGCCTCGCGTATCATTTGCTGTGCCGTCGATGGGTGCCAGAGGGATGTGCACGCCGGTAAATATTCAACTCATGCTAAGACGTGGCAGCACTCTTGCATAGAAGAGATCGTTGAGGCATTTTCACGGGATGAAAAGAAGGCCAACGATGCAGGATGAGCGCGCAATTACCGAGACACACAATGCCCTTCACCGGCTGCGCAGTCATCTGACCGTCGCACTCCTCGCAACGGCGCAGTTGTGCCGCAAGTTTGCCTCGACATCGGTGGCGCAACGCCTCTGTGGCTACGTCACGGACGCGCTCCACAAGATGGCGGGAGAGATCGCGCGCCTCGACGCCCGCATGAAAAAGATCGAACAACGCGAGTCTGAAAACCGACGTTCAGACGAAGATCATCGCACGCCGATGCAGTAGGGAGCGAAGAATGCAGCGAATGCCGCGTCGTCGTGTCGTCGTCGTCAATGACGACACCGTTTTTCTGAGTTTGATGAATGACCTGCTCTCCGAGGAGGGTTATCGCACCGTTGTGCTCAGGGAGAATGAGCAGCCGTACGACGTTATCAAGCGCGAGCGGCCAGAACTGCTGATCATCGATATGCGGATCGGCAACCCCGACGCGGCGTGGATGATTCTGGAGACCGTCCGGCTCGACCCCGCGACGACGAACATCCCGGTCATCCTCTGCTCCGCAGATATCCGGCTGATGCGATCGAAAGCGCGGCTCTTGCGCGAGCAACGCTGTGAGGTGCTGGAGAAGCCCTTCAACCTCGACAAACTCCTCGCTACAGTGGAGAAAATGTTCGAAGCGGCGAGCTAACCGCGCCATCGCGCGCCAAAGTATGCCTCGCTCCCGCAAGAAGATGCACGGCCCGTGCAAAAAGCGTGCCCTTGCCTGCGCGATTTATCGCTCATTTTGCTATGATCGGCGCTGATGTGAACGGTGGTGGGATATTCCCACCCGTCAGGTATCGCGCGAAGGTTTCGCCGTGTACGTGGAGCCAGCGGATGAGCGTCAGTTCGTCGGGCATGAGCGCGTCCGTTGGTTGCGGGCCGCGTTCGTCGTGCCAGCGGTACTTGATGAGGCTGTGCGCCGTGCGCCAGAGATAGAGCGACACCCCCGCCGCGAGTTCGCCGTCCGGCAGCGGGTGCACTTCCCGGTATGCCGCGACAAACCGCCGCGCCGCCGCGAGATCGGGCGGGTCGCCGTGCACGCCGAGGAAGGTGAAGGCGATGGCGCGGGTAATGTCCCACACGCGGGGGCGCACCGTCGCGAACTCCCAGTCCAGCACGGCAACGGGTGCACCCGCCGCGTCGCACAGCAGGTTCGGCGGGTAGAAGTCACCGTGGATTACCTGACGGGGCAGCCGCGCGAACGCATCCGGCGACGGGGCATCGTCCAGCACCTGCCGGAGCGTCCCGAACGCCGCGCGCGTGAAGGCGTCGAAGGCGTCCGTCGTCCCCGCCGCCTCCCGCGCCGCGATATGATCCTCGATGGTGGCCATCTCCGCGTGGGTCGCCGCCGTCGACCAATCGAGCGGGCCTTCCGCGAAGGTCAGCCCCTCCGTTGTGCAGGACGCGAGCGCGCAATGCGTCCGGGCGAGCAACGCCCCCAGCGTGGCCGCGGCGGTCGGCCCGGTCAGCGTCGCGCCATCGACAAAGGGGAATGCGCTCCATGGCGTGCCCTCCACGACCACCACGCTCCGGCCACCCGGTGCGACGAGCGGCAGCGGCGTCGGCACATCATGCGCGGCGGCGTGGCGAATGACGGCGTGCTCCGCCTCCACGACGCGCGGGTCGCGATGGCGCGACCCCTTGAAAAAGAGCCGCCGCCCGTCCGCGAGCGTCACCGCCTCGTCACGATTCAGGTATCCCGCCGTTACCCGCTCGACCGCCACGGGCACGCCAAACCCGAATGCCGAGCACACCGTCGCGACTGCCATCTCCTCTCCACTCATGCCCCCAGTATCGCACAAGGGCACGGGGCAGGCCGCAACACGGGAGGATCATCGCGCCTGCGTCCATTGCGCGTTTGCTATACTCCCTGCGGGATCACAAAATCGTAGTTGTGGGGCGAGGCAAAGAGGAGGCACGGGGTGCGGATACGACAGTCACGGGTTCGGGCACGGCGCTTTTTTCCGGTTATGTTCGCGCTCCTTTCGTTGCTCCTCGCGGCGTGCGGCGGTTCGACCGCCAACGCGACGACCGGCAGCGCGGCGCGCACCGTTGTCAGCGGCGCGACCTCCGCCTCCGGTGTGGTCAATCCGACGCTCACAAGCATCGCCGGGACCGTTAACCCCGCCGGGACGAGCCTCGCACCGACCCTTCAAGCCGCCGCAACGAGCCTCGCGCCGACGGTCCAAGCGGCGGCGAGCAGCTCGGCAGGCCCGGTCTCCGTGCTCCAGACGGCCGCCGGTTCCGTTCCCGCAGCAACGCGCACCGCCGTCGTCGGGACGGCCGGGGCGGGGGCCACTGCCGTCAGCCCCGCGTGCATCACCGCGACGGCGCGCGCCGCCTCGGGCACCCCGACGGGCACGCGCGCCGCGTCACCGACGCCCGGTGGGACGAGCGGAACCGCGACACCCGTCTGCTAACCAGGGTTTCTTCCGAACTGACATCCAGACATAACTCGATTTTCCCGGTGGTGGGGGGGGTTTTGCGGCCCCTAGGTTTATAGGGTAAAAACCCCCACCCCAAAATTATTGTGGGGTTCGCGCACAGAAGGACCGCTG
>JBBSII010000571.1:0-3404 GCA_038232175.1 Thermomicrobiales bacterium | reverse complement strand
TACGTCCAGAGACGCTCAATCGGTTGAGGTGCATCCGATGCCGTGATGTGGTAGACATCCGGGTTGGTGAATCGCTCCCATTCCGGGAAGCCGCACCGACCACCGATTTGACGCAACAGTAGTGCCAACAGATTGCCGTGGGTGACGCGGGGTGTGTCGTCGAGCGGTGCCAGTCGAGCGCGGCGATTGCTCGCGGCAGCGCGGGCGCGCTCATAGCGCGATCAGGCTCGTCTCGTACATCCGGCCCCAGAGTTGCTCCCACGCGCCGCCCTCGGTGTCCACCGCCTCCATCGCCGCCCGGAGGCCGTCCGGCATGTGGGGC
Source organism: Thermomicrobiales bacterium (assembly GCA_038232175.1). Lineage (GTDB taxonomy): Bacteria > Chloroflexota > Chloroflexia > Thermomicrobiales > JALYUS01 > JALYUS01. Next base: position 3,082 of record JBBSII010000571.1, on the reverse strand, counting down.
GTGGTCAGGATCGTTGGCAGGTGCAGGCGGTGACGGCTCGTGAGGATGCCGCCGAGGAATGTCACCTCGTGCGCGTGCGCCGGTGCGAGGTCGAGCAGCACGAGCACATCAACATTGAGTGCGCGCCAGTACGCCTCGCGTGAGACGCGGCGGGCGAGGCGTTGCTCCCGATCACGTCGGCTCTCCGGCTCGGGCGCGGGTTCGTCCTGCTCCTCGCGCGGCAGGGCAACCTCCGTGACGTAGGCATTGAGGGCGAAGTCGCGCCACGTCATCAGGGTGTGCGAGATGAGCGGCGCGTGGCCGCGCAGCCCGGCGACGACGTACTGCCCGATGCGCGCGGCGCGGGCGCGGTGCGCGTTGAAGATGCACCACCCCTGCCCCTGCCGCACGCGCGTCTCGATTGCGTCGAGATACGCCGTCATGCGGATCAGCAGGTCGCGATCCTGCACCGACGCATCATCGGGTTCCGGCAAAAGCGAGAAGCGATCGTACATTGCCATCGTCTCACCCCAAGGAGGACTAAGGACTAAGGACTAAGGGGCAATACGCGATGAGGCGTACGCGAACGGTGCAGGGCATACCTTCCCATGTCTGTGTCTCACTTAGTCCATAGTCCTTAGTTACGCAGTGACACTCGCCGTCGTGATCCAGTGCGGGTTCTTGATCGTGCCATCGAAGTCATTCGTCGTCTTCCAGCCCTCGACCATGCCCGTTTCCGCGCCGGTGATGGACGCGGCGCGCGCGCGGATGTCGGCGAACTCCTCCTCGGTCATCGGGGTGAAGGTCTCACCAACGCGCAACGCCTGCTCAAGGTCGCGCATGTTCTCGCAGCCGGTGATGACGACGGAAGTTGGCAGGCTGAGGGCGTAGCGCAGGCACTCCTCGGCACTGAGCGTGCCGTCCTTCGGGAGGCGACCCGACGCGAGCGGCTTCATGCCGAGGACGCCGATGTTGCGCTCGACAAGCACCGGGAGCACGCGCGCCTCGAAACTGCGATAGTGGTGGTCGAGGGCGTTGAGTGGCATCTGCACGGTGTCGAAGTCGAATCCCTGGTTGAGCATCGCGAGATGCACCGCCGGGTCCTTGTGGCCCGTGAAGCCGATGTAGCGGATTTTGCCTGCGTCCCGCGCCGCGACGAGCGCCTCCATCGCGCCGTTCGGGGCGAAGACGCGCTCCGGATCCGTCGGGCGGATCATCTCGTGCAACTGGATCAGATCGATGCGGTCAGTCTGCAACCGCTCCAGACACTGGTCAATCTGCCCGGCGGCAGCGTCGCGGGAGTGGCCGTCGATCTTCGTCATCAGGAAGACGCGCTCGCGGTAGCCGCCGCGTAGGGCGTAGCCCATCTTCACCTCGGCCTGCCCGTTGTGGTAGTCCCAGCAGTTGTCCATGAACGTGAGGCCGCCGTCAATGGCGGCGTGGATGATCCGCGTCGTCTCGGCGGGGTCCGCTGGCCGCGCGACGTGCGCGCCGCCCAACCCAATCGCGCTGACCCGCTCGCCCGTCCTGCCCAGTGTCCGATACTGCATTTCGTCACCCTCCTTTGGTCTGATTATTGAACCACAGAGGCACAGAGAGCACAGAGAGGGAAAGAGAGGAGAGGATCAGTTTATACAATCCTTCCCGTCCTTCCCGCGTACTCATTCTTTCTCATGTTTTTCCTCATCCCGTCTCTGTGCTCTCTGTGCCTCTGTGGTTCAATCGTTTTCTCCCGTCGCCAAGTAGTTCGCTAATGCGTCGCGGTCGAGATGGGCGATGCCGAGATCGGCGGGGGTGCGGGTGGCCGCCCGCAGGTCCGTGCCGGTGACGGCGGCGCCGAGGTCGGTCAATGCGTCCATCACGGGTGTGGGAACATCAAATTGCGTGCCGAGGGCGGCCCACGTCGCGATGCCGTACGGGATGTCTTCGAGGAGCCAGCGGGTGTCGAGCGAGCCGGGGGCGCGCAGTTGCGTTAGCATTCGGCTGCCGTTGATTGTCGCCCAGAGGTCGCCGCGCGGCCCGAACCCCGCGCGCCAGTACGCCTCCTCCACCGGTTCGAGCGTCAGCCCGAGCCGCGCGCCGACCGCCATCCGCTCCTGATCCACCGCCTTAATCGCGCGGACGACACCCGGTGTGACGCCCTCCTCGTAGAAGTAGAAATCGCCGCGCGCGTACTCGACGCGGCCGGCGTTCAAGAGCACCCCGGCGGGGTGGAGAATCGGGTTGCCCGCGCTCAGGCCGCACGCGACGACATGCGGATAGGCGCGGACGCCGGGAAAGAGAGCCGCGAGAAGATCGAGCACGCGGTCATTCTCCCGCGCGGGGAACGCTGCGACGCCGAGGCCGGAGACGACGCCCCAGATGTGCGCGTGGTCCGGGCCGAGTTTGCGGCAGACGTACGGCGCGGTGTCCGCCTCGGCGATCACGACACGGTCCAGCGTGCCCACCGCGCGCGCCGCCTCCGCAAAGGCGAGCGCGCCCATGTTCCCCGGCGTCAGCACGATCACATGCCCCGGCCGCAGGTGCGGCACGCAGGCGGCGGCGAACGAGGCGTGTGCGTACGACGGCACGGGCACGAGCAGGAGATCGTTCGCCGCGAGCGTCTCCGCGATGTCGGTCGTGACGTGATGGAGCCGCGCCGTTCCCTGCTCCGCGACTCCGGTGAGGCGGATCGTGCCCTCTTTCAGCGCTTCAAGCGTCGCGCCGTGCTCCGGTATCTCCCAGAGCGTGACCGCAAACCCGCGCAACTGCAAGGTCGCCGCGAGCGAAAACCCGGTGTTCCCCCCGCCCAGCACCGCCACCCGCCGCTCAGCCCTCAGTAAACTCCTTTGAACCGCGAATACTGCCCAGAGGGCAGTATTCGCGGTTAGCTCTCCCCATATGCCGTGGCGAGGTCGGTGAAGAGGGCGCAGTAGGCACGACGGGCGGTCATGAAGGCGTCGAGCAGGTAGGACTCGTTCGGCGCGTGAACCTGATCGCCCGGCATCCCCCACGAGAAGAAGACCATGTCCGCGCCAAGTTCCGTTTGCAGCGTCTCTGCAATTGTGAGGGTGCCGCACATGCGGACGACGAGCGGTTCCTTGCCGTAGAGGTCGGCGAGAAC
>JBBSII010000570.1:0-3410 GCA_038232175.1 Thermomicrobiales bacterium | reverse complement strand
GAAGGCGCTATTGCGCTTAACCGCTGCGAGGATGCCGAGCGGGATCGCGACGATCAGCGCCAGCGCGAAGGAGATCCCCGCCAGCACGAGCGTCGCGGGGAGGCGCTTGCGAATCACCGCCGTGACCGCCCGCTGCTGCTGGTAGGAGGTGCCGAGATCGAGCCGCACGAGGCCCTTCAACCAGCGCGCATACTGCACTGGCAGCGGCGCGTCCAGCCCTAGGTTCTTCGCGAACTGCTTCGCCTGCTCGGGCGGCAGATCCGGGCTGAGGAGGATGCTCGGCCCGCCCGGCGCATTATGGATGAGTAGGAAGGTCACCATCGTGACCAGCAGCAGCAAGATCAGCGATTGCCCCACCCGCCGAATGAGAAACGCGGTCATCACCCCTCCTTCGTCGGGAGGACTGAGGACTGAGTGCTGAGGACTGAGTGCAGCAGCCTTCCGGCTCAGTCCTCAGTCCTCAGTCCTCAGTCCTATTGCTTAATGGACCACTGATACGAATAGACAATCGCGTCGCGGATGCCAACGGTGGGGACGTTTTGCAAGCGCGCGCGGAGGCCGCGAATCTCCTGCGGGTAGTACAAGAAGGTCATCGGCTGATCCTCCGCGACGACACCGAGGAACTGCTTGTAGAGGGCGCCACGCTTCGTCGGGTCAAGTTCCGATCGCGCCTTGGTGAGTAGATCGTCCGCCTGCGGACTGCTGTAGTTCCAGTTATTCTGCGAGCCACCCGTTGCGTAGAAGGCATAGACGTCCGGGTCCGGCGCCGTGATGTAGTATTCAACGATCGCTTCGAAGTCATTCTTCTGATCCACCCGGTAGCGGACGAGCGATGCATTGAACTCCATCACATTGATCTTGACGTCCGCGCCGATCGCTTTGTATGCCTGCTGCGCGATCTGCGCGATGGATTCCCGCGAGGTATTTCCCTTGTCAGTAATGAGCTCGAAGGCGAGTTTCTGCCCATCCTTCGCCCGGATGCCGTCCGCGCCCAGTTTCCAGCCCGCGCTATTGAGGAGCACCCCAGCGGCTTTCGGGTCATACGGCCACTTCTTCACATCATCCGTGTATGACGACGCGAGGAGCGGGTTGATCGGCCCGTTCGCAACCACCCCCGCGCCACCGAGGACGTTCTTGACAATGGAGTCGCGGTCAATCGCCATCGCCAGTGCCTGCCGGACCAGCTTGTCGGTAAACGGCGGCTTCTTGTTGTTGAAAGCGATGAAATAGTAGTTCACTTGCGATGCGTTCTGGACGATGATATTCGCATCATTCTTGACGGTCGCCGCGATATCCGGCTCCATCAGCATGAAGTCGAGTTCGCCCGTCTTCAGTTGCGCCAGTTGCGCGTTGAGATCCGGGCGGACGACGAAGGTGATCTTGTCCAGCAGCGGCGCGCCGAAATGGAAGTTGTCATTCCGCTCGACCGTCATCGTGCTGCCCGGCGTCGCCTCGAGGAACTTGAAGGGGCCGGTGCCGATCGGCTTGGCGAGGAACTCCTTCGGCGCATTGATGTCCTGCCCGGAGAGCAGGTGCTTCGGGACCATGTGGATGTTGTAGCCAAGTTGAATCGGCAACGACGGCAGTGGGTTCGCCAGTTTCAGGGTGACGGAGCTCGGGCTGTTGACGACCGCCGCAGTGACGCCCTTGATGTTCGAGCGGAAATTGGCGTTGACTTTCGGGTCGAGCATCGTGTCGAAGGTGAACTTGACGTCGTCCGCCGTGAAGGGCTGGCCGTCGTGCCACTTAACGCCCTGCCGGAGCGTGAAGGTGATGGAGAGGCCGTCCGGCGCGATCTCCCACTTCTCGGCGAGGTCGCCTTCCGGGTTGAGCGTCTTGCTGTTGTAGCGGATCAAGCCGTTGAACATCGTCTTGTTGCCGAGAATGCTCGACAGGCCGGCGGCCACGGTGATCGGGTTCGGGATCGGGTCCGACCCGACCGGGAACTTAATCGTGCCGCCCTTCGCCCCAGCCACCGGCGATCCCACGGCAGCGGAGGCTGCGGAGGTCGTCGGTTGCGCCGCTGCCGCCGTAGTCGGCGCGCCACTCGCCGATGAGGCGGCCGGTGCCGCGGACGTCGCGCCGACCTGCGGAATGGCGGTTGGATTCTGCGTGCCGACGATTCTTGGCGCGCTCGTCCCCTGCGCCGCAGTAGTCGCGGTCGGTGCCGGAGTGCTCCCGCCGCACGCGGCGAGGGTGGCCATCGCGCCGAGGGCGCTCATCCCGGCGAGCATCTGTCGCCGCGTCAACGGTGCGCGTCGTGCCTGACTATCTGATGCCATGGTCATTTCTCCTCGATACTTACGCTGATGCCGTCACGGTCTGTCCCGAGTGATTCACCATCTCCGCCGCGCTCACCTCTTCCAGTCTGTCGGCCGTCGCACGTCCGACGGTCGCGCCATGTCCGGGCAGCGCCGCCAGCATCAGGCCGCCCGGAACTGCCGTATGCCCCCATGCGCCGCCCGCCGGAACGGGAACGCGGAAGATATCGTGCGCGTGGTCCCGCGTCCCAAACGCAATCGCTGCGTGCGCCGTCGTCGCGAGACCGACCGCCGTCTCATAGGGGCTAATTAGGATACAACCGACACCATACGCGGCGGCGACCTGCGCGATCGTCCGTGCCGGTCGCAAGCCGCCGCACTTGATCAACTTGATCGCGATCAGATCGCACGCAGACGCCTCCAGCACGCGGATCGCGTCGCGGACGCTATGCACGCTCTCATCCACCAGTACGCGGATGCCCGCCTCACGGACGGTACGCAGCCCGTGCAGATCATCAGCGCGGGCCGGTTGCTCGAAGAGTTCGATGTCGAAATCGCGGGTCACGCGGACGAGGGCGAGCGCGTCCGGCAGGGCGAGGCCCGCGTTCCCATCAAGGCGGATGGCGACCCCGCTTCCGATCGCTTCCCGTACCGCGCCGACACGCACCGCGTCCGCCGCGATCTCGCGCCCAACCTTCATTTTCAGCGTGCGGATGCCGTCGGCGACGTACCCACGCGCGGCCGTGACCGCCGCATCCCCGTCCACGATGCCGATTAAGCCCGTTGTGGCGACCGGACGACCGAGGGAGCCGCCGAGCAAGAGCGCGAGCGGCACGCCGAGCGTTTTCGCGGCGAGATCGTGCGTGGCGGCGTCAATCGCGCACTTCGCCGCATATTGATGCGGGTGCCGGGCGAGATGATCGGTCAAATCGTCGAGTGCGAGCGCGTCGCAGCCAATGACGAGCGGCAGAAGTGTATCGAGGGCGGCGTGGATGGTCGCGGGTGTCCCACCCGTGAAGTGGGGCAGCGGACTTGCTTCGCCGTCTCCGGTCCGGCCCTCTACGTCGGTCAGCCGGACATAGACACGGCTGCGGACGGCCGTGCCGGGTCCGTAGCGCGTCGGCACGGCGCGGCCGTCATTGGTCGCGG
>JBBSII010000569.1:0-3410 GCA_038232175.1 Thermomicrobiales bacterium | reverse complement strand
GTGGCGTGCGGGAACCGCCGTGGCGGGTATGGTGTACTATCAGTGTGCGATGCACTGAAAGGAGATCATCCTATGCGCTCTCCCGCATACCGGCTGATGTTCGGCGCGGCGCTGACGGTGCTGCTTGCTGCCTGCACCACCGCCTCCGCACCAGTCGCCTCTCCGACTTCCGTGGCGGAGGATCGATCTGCGCCTACTCCACTCGCTTCCGTTGCTGTTCTGCAACAGACGACGGCGCCACCGCTCCTCCTTGTTGACCTGAACCGCGCATCTCCGGGGCAGGCATCGGGGTTGCGGATGCGTCCGGTGGATCCCGCCACCCTCGCGGATGTACCGGGGATTGCCCCACTGGACTTCGCGCATCATTACGTTCAAACCGTCAGCCCCGACGGACGGACGATAGCAGCAATCATCTGGCCGAGCGGTTCGTCGAATGCGGGCGGCATGCTCCATCTGATCGATCTCCCCTCCTGGACGGACACCACGACGCGCGTGACTTTCGATGACTACGTCGCCGGGTTGGTTTTCAGCCCGAATGAGCAGGCGCTCTACTGGGCGGCCAGCACGCGGCACGACGCAGCGCATGGGATCGGCCAGGAGTACGCACTGTATCGGTATGATCTCACGCGCGGCGCGGCGCATGAGGTGACGCGCTTCCCCACTACATTTACGCCGGGATTCCTGTCGACCTCCGCACGCTTCCTGCGTTCGGGGGCGCAATTTGCCATCTACGGCGTCCCCACCGACACCAACAATCTCGCGGAGGATGTGCCGCATGTGCTGATCGTCGATCTCGCCACCGAGCGTGTCGCTGCGGACGTCCGCCTTGACGGCGTGAAAGCGGGACAGTTTCAAGAGAATGCACCGGGGACAAGCGGTGAAAGTCATCAGATGTTCACACCCGGCCTGGCGTGGGATCGCACGAGCGACCGGCTCTTTGTCGTCCACGCGGATGTGGATGCCGTTACCGTTGTTGATTTGATCGGCGGCGTTATCCTCGCGCGGTCGGCGGTACAACCGCAGTCATCCGTGCTGGGGCGCGTGACGAACTGGCTCATGCCCAGTGTGGCGGCGAAAGGCGGTCCGACGACGAGCCGCACGGTAGCGCTCAGCAATGACGGCAACCGTCTCTACGCAATCGGCCAGCGAACGGAGATCGTCAAACAGCCGAACGGCCAGTCTCGTGAGCGCACGATTCCCCTCGGACTTCAGGTCATCGATACAGGGAATCTGACGGAACTCCGTCATCTCGGATCTTCCTGCAAGCGACCTGACACTGTCACCTTACGGGCAGCGGCTGCTGGTGCATACCTTCCACGACGATGATACCGGGACTGCGAGCACAGGAAGTGGCGAGAAGCATGCACTGGTCGTGCTCGATGCGGAGCGACTGACCGAACTCGGGCATGTGGACCTCAATGCCGCATTCTCGCTCGCCGGATTTTCCCCCGATGGACGCTTCGCCTATCTCAATCAGTCCATCTATACGGGAGCAAATCGTGTATTCGTGAAGGGTTTCGACCTGCAAACCCAGCGCTTCGCCGCCGAACGGACGCTTGACGGCTACTTTGCCGACTTGCTCGCATCGCGGGGCAATACGGCAAACTGAATCCTGCTGTGCAGTGAGGGGGCCAATGATGCACTGCCCGTTTCGCACGTCGATGCTTGGGACGCGATCCCGCTTTGTCTGATTCCCCCGCGATGGGCACGGCGGTTTTCTGGGCCTGCCATCGCTGATGGTGCGGCGGCAGGCGGCTCGTTCGTCAGGCGGGTTCCGTTGGGGCAAAATTCTCCGTCGTGTACTGCCCCGGCAAGCCGTCGAAGAGGCCCGTCGCGCCGTGCGGACGCCAGAGCGGCACGCTCGACGCGGAGAGGCCATCGGGCACGTCGTCCAGATCAACTGACCGCCCCTGCTCGGCGGCGTCGAGGCCGCGCAGGATGACGCGCATGTTCCGGAAACTCTGCGCAATCGTGCCGATCACCGGCGCGCCGTGGACAACCGCCTCGTGGAAGTTGAGGAACTCGTTGTAAAAGCCGCCGTCGATCCCCGCGAAGCGGTGCTCCTCGCGCGATCCGTCCGGTCGGTGGACAGTGACGGTGCGCGCATTCGACGGGCCACCCAGAACCATCACGCCCTCGGTGCCATAAAGGCGCATCTCATTCGGCTCCGGCGGCACGGCGATCTCGGGGTAGATGGCAGTATAGTTGCCGACCGCGCCGCCGACGAAGCGCAGGTTGAGGGTCAGATCGGACGGCGCATCAATCGTCGTGTTGGCCCACTGGATCGCGCCGTGAACGTGCGCGACATCGCCGCAGAGGAGCCGGATCTGGGCAATGTGATGGACGCCGCCGTCGAGGTGCGCGCCGCCGCGATATGCCGGGTGGTGCCGCCACGGCGTGCTGGAGAACTGGCCCGGCCTGGGGACATTCTGGCTCGCCATCCGCCACGCCATCAGGTGAACGCGACCAATTGCGCTCGCGTCGAGCAGCGTGCGCGTGCGGCGGAGGTCATCCCGGTAGAAGCAGTTCTCCGCGATCAGCACGGTGCGATCCGGGTACTCCGTCTGCAATGCGAGGAACGCGCGCCCTTCCTCCTCGTTGCCGCCGGTCGGCTTCTCGCAGATGACCTCCTTGCCCGCCGCGAGGCAGTCCCGTGTGACGGGGTAGAGGAGCGGGATCGGCAGCGCGACGAGCACGGCGTCCACATCGTCGCGCCGCAGGAGGTCGTGGTAGTCGGCGTGGTAGTCGTCCATCGACGCGCCGGTGTAGGACGCGAAGCGCTCCGCCTTCGGGCGCGTGTGGTTGGCGAACGCGACGATCCGGTACCGCTCCGGCATCCGGCGGAGCGCCGGCCAGTGCAGTTGCTCGACCGCGAGGCCGGTGCCGATCACACCGAGTCGGATCGCCCGTGGGGTCTCGTTCGCGTTGTCCAATGTGCGCGCTCCTCTCCTGATAGGTCAAGACAAATTGGCGGTACGCTCCTGCGCGAGCAGCGCCTGCTTGCGCTCAATGCCCCAGCGATAGCCGCCTGCCGAGCCGTCCTCCCGCACCACGCGGTGGCAGGGGATGGCGAGCGCGACGTGATTGGTGGCGCACGCCTGCGCGACGGCCCGCGCCGCCGTTGGCTGGCCAATCGCACGGGCGACCTCGCTGTACGAGCGGGTCGTGCCATACGGGATGGCGCGCAACGCCTCCCAGACGCGCCACTGGAACGCCGTCGCCTGCACATCGAGCGGCAGGTCGAGGTGCGGCTGCTCGCCGTGCAGGTAGCGCACAATCGCCGCCACCGCCGCATCCAGCCCGGAATCGTCCCGCACGATCGCGGCGGCGGGGTACTCCGTCGTCAGGGCCGCCGCGAGGGTTTCGTCCGCATCCCCGAGCGTGATCGCGCAGATGCCGCGCTCCGTGGC
>JBBSII010000568.1:0-3416 GCA_038232175.1 Thermomicrobiales bacterium | reverse complement strand
TAACCCCCGGCCCCCTTCCGTCACTCGGCGTGGGAAGGGGGAGGGTATGAGAGAGAATAACCCAGTTCCAAGATCTTCCCCTCCCCTCACCAGAGCCGCTGTGATCTTTACTTGTGGCGGTGTTTGGGCGTTGGAGAGGGGAGGGGGGTGAGGAAACACAATGCCTAGTAGGGTTCTCATCGTCGGCAATGGCGCGCGTGAGCACGCGCTCGCGTGGAAGATGGCGCAATCGCCACGGTGCGCGGAGATGATCGTTGCGCCGGGGAATGCAGGGACGGCGGGCGCATTCTGCAACGTCGCGATCGCGGTAAACGATACGGACGGTATCGTCGCGCTCGCGAAGGCCGAACGGATCGATCTCGTCGTCGTCGGACCGGAAGAGCCGCTCGCGCGCGGGCTGGCGGATGCGTTGCGCGCGGCGGGCATCGCGACCTTCGGCCCGAATCGGGCGGGAGCGCGGATCGAGGCGAGCAAGGCGTGGGCGAAGGACCTGCTGATCGGTGCGAACGTCCCGACCGCGCACGCGGAGACGTTCACCGCGCTCGACCGCGCCCTGCCCGCGCTTGAGGAGGTGCGCTATCCCGTCGTCATCAAGGCGGACGGCCTGGCGGCGGGCAAGGGCGTGACGATCTGCGCGACCCGGCGCGAGGCCGAAGCGGCGGTGCGCGCATCCCTGGAGGGCGCGGCGTTCGGGTCGGCGGGGCAGACGGTGCTCATCGAGGAATATCTGACGGGCGATGAGGTCTCGGTGCTCGCGCTCGTCGATGGTGAGACGGTCGTGCCACTCCTCCCCGCGCGCGACCACAAGCGCGTCGGCGACGGCGATACCGGGCCGAACACCGGTGGCATGGGCGCCTATGCCCCGACCGGGCTGCTGGATGGCGCATCGCTCGATCAGATCACCCACACAATCCTCCAGCCAACGGCGCGCGCCCTCGTGCAGCGTGGGATCACGTATCGCGGTCTCCTGTACGCGGGGTTGATCCTCACGCCGGATGGCCCGCAGGTGATCGAGTACAACTGCCGCTTCGGGGACCCGGAGACGCAGGTGATCCTCCCGATGCTCGACAGCGACCTGCTGACGCTCTGCGAGGCGACGGCGCACGGTCGGCTTGCGTCCGTCGTGGAGCGCGTGCGCTGGCGCGATGGCGCGTGCGTTGGCGTCGTGCTCGCGTCGGGTGGCTATCCCGGCGCATACCCGACGGGCCTGCCGATCACCGGGCTTGATGCTGCCGATCACGACGCGGTCATTTTCCACGCGGGCATCCGGCACGACGACACGGGCCGGGTCGTGACCAACGGCGGGCGCGTCCTCACCGTCTCCGCGACTGCCCCAACGTTGCAGGCGGCGCGCGACCATGCGTACACCATCGCCGAACGAATCTACTTCGATGGGGTGCAGTATCGCCGCGACATCGCCGCCCGCGAACTCGTATAGACGCCGTTGCGGCAGATTCACACCCCACGCATCCCGCACCTTCGCTGTACCGCCTCAATCAGCGATTGCGGTTCCGCTTCAGCGACCGATTGGATTGCGGGCGTGGCGAGCGTGAGCGGGCTTCGGGGCGTTGCTGATCGTCGGCAGCGAACAAGGCGTCCTCGGCTTCGTTACTGGGAAGCGTGACGACCGCGCTTGGGGGAACGGGGCCGACGACGAACCGCCCATTGCCGGTGAGGGTGCCCTTGCCGACGCCGAGCGCGGCACCCCAGCGGAGCACCGGCGCGAGCATCGCGAGGTCCGCACTCTCCCCAACGAGCGTGACCGGGCCGACGAAGCCACCCTTTGCGGGGTCGCCCAGCCAGCGCACACCCGCGTCGCGCACGCGGACACGCCCCGCCGCCTCGATGATCGTCTCGTTCATGAGGATGTCGGGCGTGGCCGCGCCGACACGCTCCGCCACGGCATCGAGCCGTTCCGCGATCCGGCGCACGAGGATGGTGAGATCGGGCGCTCGGAGGGTCGTCCCGGCAGCGACGAGGCGCGTCGGCGTCAGGAATGTGACATGCAGCGTGTGCCGGTCGATTGCAGCAATCTCCGCCGCGTCGTAGTGGGCGGCGAGCGGTGGCTCAAGCGACCCCTCCGTCGGGAAGAAGAAGGGCGCGGATTCGCCCGTGACCGGGTCGACCCAACGCACACGGCCAACCGAAATCGCGCCGCGTCGCGCCGCCTGTTCTCCCTCGCGCACCTGCAAGCCGACGCCCCACTCCGCGATCTGCCGCGCCGAATGGACGAATGCCGCCGCCAGCGCCCCCCAGAGCGTGGGGAAGGTCGCGTCCTGCACGATCGTCGCGCCATAGGTGACGGGTGTCCCGACCGGGAGCGATTGCGCGGGGATGGTCGGCAGGCGCAGCACGACGGGTCGCAGGAACGGCCCGCGCTGCCGCTGCGTCGGGTCCGCAGGCGCGACGACGGGCCAGACCGCGCATTGCGGCAGGAGCGCGCAGTTCATGCACTGGCCCTTATGCGCGCGGTCGCGCAGGCAGCCGCGCTTCAGCATCGCCTCGCGCAGGGCGTCGTGCAGCGCGTCGCCGGGCGGGCCACCGAACTGGATGGGCCGTGTGACATTGCCATCGATTTCAATGGCGGTGATTCGCAAGGGCTGTGTCACAGCGAATGCACCGGCATCGCAACGTCGACCGTCGTGTGTCGCCGGGCGGGGTCGCGGACGGGCCGACGTTCCGGGAGCGCGGGCATCCGGCGGTCGATGGCGTACGCGATCCGACGCGCCACGAGGACACAGAGCACTGCTGCGAGAATATCGACGACGTAATGCTCCGCGAGATAGACGAGCGCGAGGCTCATCAGGAGGAAATAGAGCAGGCTGAGCAGGCCGAGTTTGCGCGAGACCGGCCAGAACATCGCGCACGCGAGGACCGGGTACGACGCATGGAGCGAGGGCATCGCCGCCACATCATTGCTCGCGCCAATCGTCGCGTAGACACTCCCGAAGAGGTTCCGGTTCACCTGCACCGCCACATCGACCATCGGGCGGGCGAGGTGCGGCAAGTACCCCTCGCGCGCCGCCATCCACGGAGGTGAGGCGGGGCAAAGAAAGTAGATGTCGAGCACAATCGTCGTCAGCACGACGAACGCGATCAAATAGCGCCGGAAGAAGGCGGGATATCTCAGCCAGAGGACGAAGAGAATGGCGACGGGTGCGACGAAATGGCTCCAGTGCAGCAAGGTTGCCGCGAAATCGTACCAGCGGAAGTTCTTCGGGAGCGTCAGGCGGTTCTGCAACCAGACCGTCGGCACAATGCCGAAGAAGAGGTGTCGCTCCACCTCCAGCACGGCGGTGTGATGAATCGGGATACCGGTATTATCCGCGATGCCACGGAGCCGCGCGAATGCATCCAGAAAGACCATCAGCGGCACCCACGTCACCGCGAACGACCGGAGCCGCCCGAGCCAGAAT
>JBBSII010000567.1:0-3423 GCA_038232175.1 Thermomicrobiales bacterium | reverse complement strand
CGGCACCCGGCGTATCCATCATATTCGCCTTCCATATGCAAAGATTGGGCCAGCGCATCCGACGCCCGGCATCCTCCCTGATAGACAGTCGCTCCTGTCGCTGCTCATTGCGCGCCATCAACACGCTTCAATAGCCGATGCGCGCCGCTTCATCCATTGGCAGGGAGGTTGCGTACGGTTCTGGTCGGTGTGTGCGTTATAGTTTATAGAAAGAAGGAGCACGGAAGAGTACGCATGTTTATCGTCATCGCATCGATCCATGAGAATATCGCCTCCCTGCTGCGGTCACACGCGCTCGCGGTGATCCTGCCAATCCTCTTTTTCGAGGAACTCGGCGTACCCAGCCCGATCCCCGGCGACCTGATGATGGTGCTGGCGGGGGTGCGCGCGGCGCAGGGATACGTCCCCTTGTGGCTCGCGCTCTTCCTCCAGGAACTCGTCACCGTCGCAGGGGCAACCGGCCTCTTCTTCCTCAGTCGGCGGTGTGGGCGGCCGCTCATCCTCCGCTACGGCCGGTTCATCCACCTCGGCCCCGAGAATCTCGCCCGCGCGGAGGCGAAAATCAACCGCTTCGGCGGGTGGGCCATCGTCGTTGGTCGCCTCCTCCCCGGCCTCCGCATCGTGACGCCGATCGCGGCGGGGGTGCTCGAGATGCCTCTCCTCACCTTCCTGCCATCGCTGGCGCTCGGCGCGTTCATCTATATTCTGATCTACACCCTTATCGGGTTCTTCGTCGGCCCGGCGGCGCTGGCGTTCTACGACCGCGTCGCCCTCCCCACGAATGCCCTGCTCTCGCTCGCGGTGATCGTCGCGCTCCTTTTCATCCTGCGGCAGTTGCGGCGCGCGCCGCCCGCCTTCACGCAGGACCCGCATGGCGCGGTGACCTCGTCGCTCCTCGCGGGGATCTGTGCGGGGATCGCGGCGCTGATGACGGCGAACACCACCATCGAGATCATTACATTCGTCCGGCGCATCCTCGGCCACCAGCCGCTGATCGCCACCCGCGGGGTGGGCAGCGGCCTGCGCTTCCTGCTGGCGTGGCCGGCGTTTCTCGTCTTCGCGAGCCTGTTGGGCCTGCTCGCGTACGTGGTCGGGATCATGCGCCTGCCGCGCTGGCTCTCGATCCTGCTGAACGCCGGCGTGCCGCTCGCCCTCAGCCTCGCGGTGATCTATCCGCTCACCGAGCAGCGACACATCGGCCTCACCGAATCCCGCGAGCAGATCATCTTCGCGGTGGACACGGTGCGCTGGATCGCGTACGGCGTCGCGCTCACCGCCTTCCTGCCACTCTTGCCGCACTTCCGGCGCGACCCGGCGGATGCCGCCGCCCCACCCCGCGCACCCGCCCCATCACCCGTCGGGTCCACTCCCCAGACAACCACGGAAGACTGACGCGGGCTGAAACCGGGGAGAACCGCATCTGCCCAGAGGGCGCCCGGCAGAGGAAAGGGAATTGAACCACGAAGGCGCGAAGAGCGCGAAGAAAAGAGAAGGGAAAAAGAGACGCTCGTTCCCATCTTCGTGTCCTTCCGGGTGCCCTCTGGGCAGTATTCGTGGTTCACTTCCCTCTCTGTGTTCCTCTGCGTCCTTTGCGCCTTCGCGGTTCTCCCCGGTTTCCCCGAGCGGCACATACCACGCCACACGGTGGACGATGATCTGCGGCATACTGTCACAGATGCGGTGGGGGTGGTGTTGTACTGATGAACCCGGAACCCGGAAACCGGAACCGGGGACGGAGCGATGGTGGCGCGGCGGATGAAGGAAGGTATGGGGGACGTGCAGCAGGCGGCGATCATGGAGCGCCCCATGACCACGGGGCAACTGCCCCCATTCGATGCCGTCTTCCAGCGCTACTATGGGCGCGTCTTCGCGATCCTGACCCGCATCGTCGGGCCGGATGAGGCGGACGATCTGGCACAGGAAACCTTTCTCCGGTTCCACGACCGCCCCCCCGTTCGCCGGTCGGACGATGAGGACGCGATTGGGGCGTGGCTCTACCGGGTCGCGACGAATCTCGGCTTCAACGCGATCCGCACGCGCAAGCGGCGGACGGCGCGGGAGGAGCGGGTGAGCCGGGCGGAACTGCCGTTGCAGCGGACGCTCGACCCGGAGGGCGAGGCGGTGCGGCGCGAGGAGCGGGCGCTGGTGCAATCCGTCCTGATGACGATGCCGGAGCGCGCGCGGGCCGTGCTGACGCTCCGACAGGGCGGCTGCTCCTACGCGGAGGTCGCGGCGGCGGTCGGGATCGCGCCCGGTTCGGTCGGGACGACATTGGTCCGGGCGGAGGCGCTCTTCCGCCAGCGGTACGAGGCGGCGGTTGATCGCCGGAAATTTTAGATACCAGGTGCTAGGTGAGTATGAACGAACGAGTGGACAAGGTGGGTATGCAGCAAATTGACGATGGCATCCTCCGCGCCTATCTCGACGGGGAGACGATCCTCGATGACGCGGCGCGCAGTCGCATCGCAGCGGCGGTCGCCGAGAATCCCGCACTCGCGGGGCGGCTGGCACATCTGCGTGCGGACATGGGCACGGTCAACGCGGTCTATGCCGCGCTGCCGTCACCGGAGCCGGACGCCGCGCACCGTGAGCGGGCCTATCGCCGCATCCAGACACGCATCGATACCGAACGCAATTCGGGCATGGTGAACAGTATCAAGGGGAGATTTGCGACAATGACAACGAATAATCGCGCCGCACAGGTCCGTCGGTATGCATTGGGTGGGGGGCTGGCCGCTGTCGCGCTCGCATTCCTGCTGGTCTTCGCACCGGTCGGGAGCGTCCTGAGCGCTACGCTCGACAAGTTCCGCTACCAGCCGACGAAGTTCGCCGTGATCACGGTGAAGACGAGCGACTTCCCGCAGTTCGCGGGCAACTCTCCAGCGGGCACGAAGCCGAATGGGACAAAGCCCACCGGGAGCAAGCCCGCCGGTGCAGCCGGTGCACCGGACCCGCAACAGGCGATGCAGGAACTGTCCAAGTACGTGACGATTACCTCGTCCATCGGGCAGGGCCAGTTGCCCGGTCGCCCGGTGAAGGGCGCGGCAGAGGCGCAGGCGGTCGTCGGTCGCCCGGTTTCCGCGCCGACCACGCTGCCGCAAGGCGTCGCCAATACGCCGCAATACTTCGTCTCGGACAAGCAGACGGCGGACGCGACGCTGAATCTGGCGGAAATCCGCCCGGTCCTCGCGCAAGCCGGTATGGCGAGCCTCCTGCCCCCGGCGGACAACAGTGCAAAGGGGAACACCGCGCTGACGCCGGGGAGCGCGACAAGCCCCGCCACGAATGACAGTGCGACCATCCATCTCGATGCGCCCGCCGCGTCGATCATCTCCTACGGCTTCGACCCGACCGCGCAGGGCGCCACCACTGCGCAGAATCAGAAGGGCGTTGCGGTGATCGCGATGGGTTCCCCGACGATTG
>JBBSII010000566.1:0-3431 GCA_038232175.1 Thermomicrobiales bacterium | reverse complement strand
GATGCCGCGCAGATCCGCGCGGCGGTAGACGCGGGCGCACGGCTCTCGACCCACCTCGGCAACGGCGCGCACGCCCGGATCGCGCGCCACCCGAACTATCTCTGGGAGCAAATGGCGGAGGATCGCCTCGCCGCCAGTCTGATCTGCGACGGCCAGCACCTACCGCCCGCCGTCATCAAGGCGATGGTGCGCGCCAAAGGGCCGGAGCGCACGATCCTCATCAGCGACGCCGTCGCGGTCGCGGGCCTGTCCCCCGGCGTCTATGACGCGGCGGTCGGCGGGAAGGTGGAACTGCTACCGAGCGGGCGGCTCAACCTGTTCGGCACGCCCTATCTCGCCGGGTCGGTCAGTGCGCTGCCGGAGGGGATCGCGAACGCCGTCCGGTACGCGGGAGTGACGCTTGCTGAGGCTGTCCGCTTCGCCACGGCGAACCCTGCCCGACTCCTGCGGCTCGACGGGCCGCGTGGTCGCGGGGCCGTCCGCGTCGGCGCGATGGCCGACCTGACGCTCTTCCGTCACGACCGCGCGGACGACACGATCGCGATTATGATGACCGTTACGAACGGCGAAGTTGTGTATCGGCGGGACGGCTGACGATCCGCTCGCCCCCGCTCATGCGCCTGCGGAATCGCGGTCCAGATAGAGCACGCACGCGGGATGGCGACGGAGTATGGAAGCGGGACACGTTGTGGTGATCGGCCCACGCAGCGTGTCGTGGACCGCCTGCCGCTTCGCCGACCCCGGCACGACGCACGAGAGGTGCGCCCCGGAGAGCAGCATCGGGATCGTCAGGGTGAGTGCGTGGCTCGGCACGTCGCCGATTGTCGCGAAGCAGCGATCATTGACCTGCTGCCGCTTGCACGGCATGTCCAGTTCAACCGGCTTGATCGCCTCGGGATCGTCGAAGTCCGCCACCGGGGGGTCGTTGAACGCGATGTGACCATTCTCGCCAATCCCGAGACAGACAACGTCAATCGGTTCGGCACGTAGCAATGCGCCGTAACGCGCACACTCCGCCGCCGTCTCATTCGTGCTGTCGATGAAGTGGACGATGCCGGGATGGACGCGGTCGAAGAGGTGCGCGCGCAGGAAGTTGCCGAAGCGCTGCGGCGCGTCCGGTGGTAGCCCGAGGTATTCGTCCATGTGGAACGCCGTCACGCGCGACCAATCAAGCCCCGGCGCGTCGCTCAACGCCGCCAGAAACTCGTTCTGCGAGGGCGCGGCGGCGAAGATCATCCGCACGCGCCCCCGCGTCGCGAGCAGATCGCGCATCGTGGCGGCGACATCCCGCGCCGCTGCCGCGCCCATCGCCGCCCGGTCGGCATAGACGCGGGCACCGAGCGCATCGACCGTCTTCTCTTTCACCAACGTTTCATCCCCGGCCATCGTGCGTGCTCCTTTCGGGTCCCGGCGCGGCAGGCGCCAGCCTGTCATATCTGTCGTGGACGAAATCCGCCCACGGAAGTATCCGTTCGCCGATCAGCCCACCCCACGAAACTCGCGCGGCCCATCCTCGCCCCGCTATCTTCCCTGTATGTCATCATTCGTGACGGCCGTGAGTGACAATTCGGTACGGAACCACGCGTCGCCGAGAGATGTCACGACGGGTATGGAGGGGGCGCACGCCAGCAACGCAAGCGTGTTCGCCCCATTGGGGCGCGGTGGGCACACGAGAAGGTAGGAGCCGCCCAGAGTGGCGATCACATTCACGCGGGGCGGCAACTTCTGGTCAGTCGGCGGCGGAATCATCCCGTTTTCAATGCGTGGGCGCAGTTCGTATTCGCCGGGCGCGAGTACCGTGTGGTTACGAATCACGATCCGCTCGTTCACATGCTCAGCAAGCGCGCGCACGAGGCCCACTGAGACGCCGCCCCTGAAGAGGTCCATCGCGAAGATCGCCCGGAAGCCGAGTTGCAGCGGAATCGGTTCGGCGCCATGATGCCAGGCATCGAGGGTGAGACCGAGCGTCCCGTCATCCAACCTGGCCGTCAGGCGCAATCGGACAGCGTCATCCGTGTGCTCCCGGTGATCGCCGACTGCGGTCGAAACCGCAGTTTCCAAGATGACAGCCGTGGGATCGCGCTCGATGAACTGCCATGGCTGGGTCGGCAATGGCGCGCCACACGGGTCGGCAATGCGGGGGGCAGGAGCCACGGACCTCGGTGCGTAGCAGACGCCAAGCCCGGAGGCTCCTGACGAATGCTGCGGGCCATCTGGCACGACGGCATGGAGCACATGCACCCACCCACCCTCGCGCCGACCGGATGGGCGGACTGCGAAGCCGACACAGATCCCGCCGAAATCGGGCGCGAACCACGCCACGGCGCGACCGCAGGGGTCGACAATCCGGACGAGGTGCGCCCGCCCATCTTCCCATCCCGGCGGGCCGAGCGGCGTATCGATCACGGCGAGGCTCGGTCCGCGCCGCCCGGCGGGATTAGAGCGTGACGTAGAGAGTGTCATCCGCAACAGTCACCGGATACTGGCGCAGACGCACGCGCCGATCCGCGAGCGCCTTGCCGGTCAATAGGTCGAACTCCCAGCCATGCCAGGGGCACGCCAGGATCTCGCCCTCCCGCCCCCAGTAGAATTTCCCGGGCGGCGACGGCAACGTCGTGCCCCCGACGCGCCCGCGACATACCGGCGCGAGCTCGTGCGGGCAGAGGTTGAGCACCGCGATGAACCCACCGTTCACGTTGAAGACGCCGATGGAATGCCCCTTCACCTCGACGAAGCGGCGCTCTCCGGGCGCGATCTCACTGGCCCGTGCGACCGGCCATTGCTGTGGCCCCTTCCCGATCCCAGCCGCCAGCCGTTCAGTCATGGCGCGCCTCCGCTGCGGCGGTAGCGAGTGCGCCCGCCGCTCGATCGGCGTCGCGGGCGGGGAGGCGGTAGAGCTCGCGCGCCGTCTCGCTCAGGACCCGCGAGCGGACGTTGGCGGGGAGGGCGCGCGCGGCGAAGTCGGGGGTGTCGCCATCCCAGTGCGGGTAGTCGCTGGAGAACATCAGCATCCGCTCGACGGGGAACATCGCCAAAATCGCGCGCAGGTGCTCCGGGTGCTCGGGCTCCTCGATGGGTTGCGTCGTCAGCCGGATGTGCTCCGCGATGTATTCGCTCGGCGGCCGTTCGAGCCAGGGCGTCGTCTGCCGCAGCGCTTTCCAGTTCTTGTCGAATCGCCACATCAGGGGCGGGAGCCACGCGGCGCCGCCCTCGATGAGTACGAACTTCAGGGTGGGGAACTTGACGAACGTGCCCTCGGTCACGAGGCTGACCATGTGCGCCATGTAGCTGGTGACCAAATCGGTGTGCCATTCGAGGTAATTGGTGGGATATCCCGCAGCGGTCGGCGCCCCCGAGATGCCCACGCCCTCCGAGCCGGGATGGAGCGCGACTGGGAGATCGTGTTCCACAGCCGCCGCATAGATCGGGTT
>JBBSII010000565.1:0-3432 GCA_038232175.1 Thermomicrobiales bacterium | reverse complement strand
CCCGAACGGCTTCCATACGCCGTGGTCGCTGCGAATTGTGGGCGAGCGCGGGCTGCGTGCCATCGCGTGGGATGTCGAGTCGAATGACTGGGACGAGCCGGGAGCGAACAACATTGTCATGCGGACGGTGGAGCGTGTTCAGCCTGGCTCCATCATCCTCCTGCATGATGGCGACAACACCCGGCTCGGCACGGACCGCAGCCAGCAGGTGGACGCGGTGCGCGGGATCATCCAGACGCTGAAAGCGCGGGGCTACCGGTTCGTCACGATGAGTGAAATGCTCGGCCTCCCGCCGACGAAGGGAAATTGAGATGCGGACAATCGATCGCGGCAACGTGCTGGTGACGGGCGGCGCGGGCTTCATCGGCAGCCACGTTGTCGAGACGCTACTGCACGACGGCTGGCGGGTCTCCGTCGTGGACGACCTCTCCGGTGGTGATCGCGCGAACCTGCCGGGCGGCGTGCCGCTCGTCGTCCACGACATCGCCGATCCCGCGCTGATGGCGGTCTTCGTGGCGGGTGCGTTCGACGCGGTGATCCACTGCGCGGCGCAGACCTCCGTGCCGCGCTCGGTGGCGAACCCGGCCTTCGACCGTCATGTGAACCTTGTCGGCACGGAGAATGTGCTGGCGTGTGCGAAGGCGTCGGGCGTCGGGCGCATCGTCTTCTTCTCGTCTGGCGGCGCGATCTACGGCGATATGGACGTGCAGGCGGACGAAATGGCGCTGCCCGCCCCGCTCAGCCCGTACGGCGTGCACAAGCTGGCGGCGGAGTCGTACGTCGCGCTCAGCGGGCTGTCGCACGCCATCCTGCGCCCCGCGAATGTCTACGGCCCCCGACAGCGTGCGGGCACCGATGGCGGCGTGATCGCGACCTTCGTCGATCGCCTGTCGCGCGGTGAAACCCTCCACATCAACGGTGACGGCGCGCAGGTGCGGGATTTCGTCTACGTCGCGGATATCGCGTCCGCCGTGCGCTCCGCGCTCTCGTGGAACTCATCCGGCATCTGGAATGTCGCGAGCGGCGTGGAGACAACCGTCAACGACCTCGCGCGGCACGTCGGCGGCGCGCTCGGCGTCACGCCGACCCTCGCGTACGGCCCGGCGCGCGCGGGCGATGTGCGCATCTCCCGCCTCTCGAACGCGCGGATCATCCGGCAGGGCTTGTGGCTGCCCGACTACACCCTCGCGCAGGGCCTCGCCGCGATGGTTGCCGCCCACCCGGCGGACGTCTTAGCGTAACGAGCCGGTGTCCTGCCTCGAAAGAGGTCAATCCGCCAGAATAGCGGGCGGTGATACGCTATGGAGCGCGGGATGAATTTGTCCTATTGGAGTCATGCACGGATACGGATGCGCGAACGCAACATCAGCGAAGCAGAGATCGAGGCGGTGCTGGCACATCCCGAGATCACCCGCCCCGGTCGCGACGGGCGCACGATCCACACCGGACATCCGAACGGACGGTTCATCAAGGTCGTGATTGACGAGCGAAAGAATCCGCCCGAAATTGTTACTGCGGCGGACTAGGAGGTGACTGGTGGCACGGCTCGAATATGATCGTGGTGCGGACGCGGTCTATATTTATCTCCGGGATGTCCCCTACGCATATGGTCGTGACCTCGATGATGATCGGCGCATTGACTACGGTGCGGATAATGCGCCGCGCGGTATCGAACTCCTCGCAGTCAGCCACGGTGTGAACCTCGATGAACTGCCGGAGCGGGAAGAAATTGCGGCGCTCCTGGCACAGCATCATCTCAAGGTATATGCCTCAGAAGGCAAGTGGTAATTTCCCCCTGCCGCCCACGGTACTTCGTCAATGGCAGGCGCTCTATCCCGACGCGACCACGCACGAGATCGACGATGCGAATCACTTCCTCCAGGAGGACGCCCCGGAACGCATCGTCGGCTCGATTGCGGCGTTCCTTGCCGCGCATCCCTAGCGTCCCACCCTGCACGTTCGGACGATTGACTTTCCGCGCTCTCTCCTCGTATGCTTATCGCAACGATAACGGTTTCGCACGGCACGAAAGGGAAATCCTGTGAACATACTCCGCGAGGTGTGTTTCAGCGCCATCAATAGGATCGCCGCGCTGTAGGGGCGCGTGCGGAAACCGCCATCGCGGCGGGGTGTGCATCACATCGTGCTGATTCCACGGGCTATGCCCGTCCGCTCGCGTCTCCCTCACTCGCCGGTTCGCAACGGTACACATCGAGGGAGTATTTTCACGTGGAACTGCAAACCGAACCATCGCGCGCCCGTTTCACTGGGCTGTGGCGGCACCATGACTTCCTGAAGTTGTGGACCGGGCAGACAATCTCGCTCTTCGGCAGCCGCGTCGGCGGCTTCGCATTGACATTCGTCGCGGTCCTGACGCTCAATGCCAGCCCGATCCAGGTGGCGCTGCTCAACGCGGCGCAGTACGGGCCGGGGCTAATTGTCGGGCTCTTCGCCGGAGTCTGGGTGGACCGCCTGCGCCGCCGTCCGGTGATGATCGTCGTGGACATTGGGCGGGCGATAGCGCTGGGCGTGATCCCGCTTGCCGCTGCCCTCGGCCGCCTGACGATCTCGCTGCTCTTCATCATCGCGCTATTCGTCAGCATCCTGACGGTTTTCTTCGATGTGGCCTATCGCTCATACCTGCCGTCGCTCGTGCGGCGGGACGAACTCGTCGAGGGGAACAGCAAGCTCCAGGCGAGCGCATCCGTGACGGAGTTCGGTGGCTGGAGCATCGCGGGCTTCGTCATGCAGGCGCTCTCCGCGCCCGGTACGGTGCTCGTCGATACCGTCTCGTTCCTCGTCTCCGCCGCCTCGCTGGCGACGATCCGCACCCCGGAACCGCCGCCGACGCACTCGGCAGGGCGCGAGGGGACGTGGCAGGAGATCGGGGCGGGGTTACGCCTGGTGCGCGACAACCGGATCTTCCGCACGCTCGCGGGCGTCACCGGCACATGGTACTTCTTCCGCAGCTTCATCGGCGCGACGATTATCCTCTTCATCACGCGGGAATTGCACGTCTCGCCCGGATTGCAGGGACTGATCTACTCCGTCGGCGGTGTGAGTTCATTCTTCGGGGCGGTGCTGACGGCGCGGATCACGCGGCGCTGGGGCGTCGGCCCGACGATGGTGCGCATGTTGACGCTCGCGGTCGTCGCGTCGGTCTGCATCCCGCTCGCGTCCGGCCCGCTCGTGCTGGTCGTCGTCCTGCTCGTGCTGCCGCAGGTTATCGGGGACGGCGCGGCGACGATCTACGAGATCGAGCAGGTCAGCCTCCTGCAAGCGCGCACGCCGGGCCGCATCCTCGGGCGGATGAACGCGAGCATCCGCTTCATCGAGTGGGGCACGATGCTCGGTGGCCTGCTCGTCGGCGGGCTGCTCGGTGAGGCAATCGGGCTGCGGCCAACGCTCTTCGTCTCCGTCGCCGGGCAACTG
>JBBSII010000564.1:0-3443 GCA_038232175.1 Thermomicrobiales bacterium | reverse complement strand
GGTGGGGCGCAACTGGTCATCGAGCGGGATCATCGGCGCGAGACCCGCCACCTGGTAGAGCAGGTAGAGGAGCGTCTCCATGAAGTTGTCCGGCTGCACCGGGCAGCCCGGCACGTTGATGATCGGCAGGCCGGCCTTCGATTTCCATCCCCAGCCGAGATAGTCCGCCAGGCCCATGCAACCCGTCGGGTTGCCGGCCATCGCGTGGATGCCGCCGTAGGTCGCGCAGGTGCCGGCCGCGACGACGGCGACGGCCTTCGGGGCGAGGCGGTCGATCCACTCGCAGGTCGTGATCGGCTGGCCGGTGAGGTCGTCCGTACCGAGCGCCGCCCAGTAGCCTTCGCCGCTGAGGTGCTCGTTCGGGATCGAGCCTTCGATGACGAGCACGAACGGTTCCAGTTTCCCCTCCGCTGCTTGATACCAGTACTTCATGAAGTCGTCCCCGACTTCGTATGCGAGCACCGGGTTATGGAGGTGAACCTTCGGCAATCCGGGGATAGCGCCCATCACCACATCCTCGACGCTTGGCTGCGTCGCGGCGGTGATCGAGATGGTGTCGCCGTCACAGCCGAGGCCGGCCGTGATCCAGAGGATGTGAATCTCCGCCACATCCGGCGGTCGTTCGGACATCGTGCCGTGGGAACTCACTACCTGTGCCATAGCCAACCCCCTTCGGGAACAAGAACAACACTGTCGCCCGGTTCACGGTCAATCACGAGGAACTTGAAGGCGTGTTGATACAGTCTCGCTGCTTCGGTATCTCCTTCTACGTCTCCCCTCGCAGTATGGATCACTGAATCACTCAATTGACTGAGTACACCCCCGTGCCGCTGGATTCTCTTTCGGTACGTGGAGACGGTAGTATGGGAGAACCCGCGCCTCAGGCTGACGATCTCCGCCCGCTCCTTGTGCCGGGGTGTGGCATCGAAGCGTGCACGATCAGCGATCTCGCCGACCTCGTGCTCTCCATAGCGTCCTCCTGTACGCAGGATCGCAACGTGACGCGCTTAACGTAGAAATCGAGCGTACAACGACAAGGTGTCCCCGTCAAGGGCATATCTCTGACACTCTGACATCCGGACATAACTCGGTTCAACGAGCAGGAATCATGCAGGGCGTATGCGTCCCTCGCCATCGCCGACGTCCGGCAGAACGAGGGCAACGGCGGCACGACGCCCTTCGCCTTCGTCGTCACGCTCTCCCCGTCGAGCAGCCAGAGCGTCATGGTCGCCTACGCCACCGCCGACGGGACGGCGACGACCGCCGACAGCGACTACCAGCGCGCGAGCGGCACACTGACGTTCGCGCCGGGCGTCACGACGCAGACGATCACCGTGCCCGTCAACGGCGACACGAAGATTGAGGCGGACGAGACCTTCGCCGTCGCGCTGAGCGGCCCGACGAACGCGATCATCGCGCGGGGGACCGGCACCGGGACAATCGTCATTGACGACCGCGTCACCGTCACGGCGGTGAATCCGAGCGGCGGGCCGGTGGGCGGTGGCGCGACGGTGACGATCACCGGGACGGGCTTCGCGGCGGGCGCGAGCGTGACGTTCGGTACGATGGGCGCAACCGTGACGAATGTGACGGCGACGACGATCACCGTGACGACGCCCGCGCACGGGGTGGGCGTGGTGGATGTGACAGTGACGGTGAGCGGCATGAGCGCGACGAAGGCGGGGGGTACACCTACTTCGTGGACGCGCCGCCACCGGGGTCACGGATCACCGCAACGCCCCCACCGAGCATAGCTACCGTTGCGGCACTCACATCGCGGGCACCCGGCCCATCGTCCGGGGTGCCTCCCGCATTGCCACCGCCACTGCCACCGTCGCGCTGAGCGGCATGGCGCGCTTGCACTCGACGGTGACGTGACCAAAAATCACGTCACTGTTTTTCGCGTGGATATGCGACGTTATTAGCAAACGATGATCGCGAGTGCTAAATAGAAAAAACGAGGAAAACCCATGAAAAGAGCGCTAATGATGGATGAATCAGACTCTCTGTCCCTGTAAGCCGTTGCACATATCGCGCACCGTGAGTAGGATACGACTGTTAGCACTCACGAATGAAGAGTGCTAATCGCAACAGGCGATTTGGATCGCGGATGTGTAGTGTATCGCAAAGGGAGGCAGACTGTCCATGAGTGCAACATCGACCACACTTCGCCCATTGGGTGATCGCGTCGTGATCCGCCCGGTGAAACGGGACGAGATGACGAAGAGCGGCATTGTCCTGCCGGACACGGCACAGGAGAAGCCGCAGCGCGGCATCGTCGTCTCCAAAGGTAAGGGCCGCAAGCTCGACGACGGCACGCTCGTCGAAATCGACCTGAACGATGGCGACGAGGTGCTGTACGCGAAGTATGCAGGCACCGAGTTCAAGATGGAAGAAGAGGAACTGCTCGTCATCAGCGAGAAGGACATCCTCGCCGTCATTTCTCAGTAAGTCAGTATGTGCGCGCGTTCGTCATCCATCGGGGTGACGTATTTCGTAGTTGATCTATGGGAGGATCGCCTGATATGGCAAAACAGATCGCATTCAATGAGGACGCGCGTCGTCGCCTGAAGGTTGGCGTCGACACGCTCGCGAACGCCGTCCGCACGACGCTCGGCCCCAAGGGCCGCAACGTCGCGCTGGACAAGAAGTTCGGCGCCCCGACCGTCACGCACGACGGCGTCACGGTGGCGAAGGAAATCGAACTCGAAGACCCCTACGAGAACATGGGCGCGCAGCTCCTCAAGGAAGCCGCCACGAAGACCAACGACATCGCCGGTGATGGCACGACGACCGCCACGGTTCTCGCACAGGCCATCGTCCACGAGGGCCTGAAGAACGTCGCCGCCGGCGCGAACGCCATGCTCCTGAAGCAGGGCATCGACCTCGGCGCGGCTGCGGTGGCCGAGTACCTCAAGGGCCAGGCGAAGCAGATCAACGGCAAGGTTGAGATCGCCCAGGTTGCCTCCATCTCCGCGCAGGACAAGGAGATCGGCGATCTGATCGCGGACGTGATGGACAAGGTCGGCAAGGACGGCGTCATCACGGTCGAGGAGTCCAAGGGCCTCGAGTTCGAGATCGAGTACACCGAGGGCATGCAGATCGACCGCGGGTACATCTCCCCGTACTTCCTCACCTCGCAGAGCGAGCGGCAGGAAGCGGTCATCGACGACCCCTACATCCTCATCACGGACAAGAAGATCTCCGCCGTCTCGGATATGCTCCCGGCGCTGGAGAAGGTTCTCCAGATGTCGAAGAACATCGTCATCATCGCGGAAGATGTCGATGGCGAGGCCCTCGCGACGCTCGTCGTGAACAAGCTGCGCGGCACGATCAACGGCCTCGCGGTCAAGGCCCCCGGCTTCGGCGACCGCCGCAAGGAAATGCTGCGCGACATCGCCGTCCTCACCGGTGGCGAAGTGATCTCCGAGGAAGTTGGCCGC
>JBBSII010000563.1:0-3443 GCA_038232175.1 Thermomicrobiales bacterium | reverse complement strand
CCGAACGCGCAACGACGGGATCGGGGATGAGCGGGTGCGCCCGCCGCCACAGGAGAATGTCCTCCGTGTGCTCCGGGTAGTGATCGTACGTCGCGCCCCGGAGCCAGGCGGCGCGGACCTCAGATTTGCCGTCCAGCATCTCGACGAGCGCCTTGTGGGCGGAGAGCGCCCGGTTGCGCGCCTCGTTGACGCTCAGCCCCTTGTCTGCATCGTAATTCACGTCGTTGAACTTCTGGTCGTGGATCGGCCATTGGGGTTCGTCGCCCCGCAGGATCTGCATCACGACGCGCGTCGTCTCCCGGTCCCACGCGGCGATGTGCGCGAGGATGTCCTTCACCGACCAATGGCCCGAGACGCCCGGCTCGGCCATCAGGGATTCGGGAATGCCCCGGACGCTGTCCATGAATGCGCGCCATGACTTGTCCATGTCGCGCATGACGCGCTCCTTCTCGCGGGCGCGGGCGCGCTGCCGCATCCGTTCCTGCGTCGCCTGGGCCGTGGGGGTCGTCGCGCTCATCGCATTCGCTCCTCTGTCGCGTGCCGGGTGTGCCGCCTCTTACCGCGCAGTATACCAGAACGGATCTTCCCTTTCCGGTATGCTAGAATCCCCGCGACCACTACGGGGTTGCATGTTACATGTGCCGCGATGCTCCGGGACTCGAACGTGACGTGCGCTGTGCGTGTGTGGCGCGCTCAATCGCCGTTTTCGTTGCCATGCAGGAGGAAATGCCGTGGAAACGCCGCTCTCGCCCCTCGAATTCATGCGCCGCGCGCGACGGCTCTACGCGCACCGCGAGGCGGTGGTCGATGGCGATGTGCGACTAACCTACGGGGAGTTCTTCGCGCGGTGCGACCGCTGGTCCGCCGCGTTGCAGCGGCTGGGCGTCGGCCCCGGCGACCGCGTGGCGTACATCGCCCCGAACACGCACACACATCTTGAGGCGTACTACGCGGTGCCGCAGATCGGCGCGGTGCTCGTGCCGATTGACTACCGCCTCGTCGCGGACGACTTCGACTACATTATCAACCACAGCGGCGCGACGGTCGTCTGCGTCGATGGCGACTACCTCGACACGGTCGATGGCATTCGCGCGCAGGTGCCGGGCGTCGCGCACTTCATCAGCCTTAACACACCGCGCGATGGCTGGCTCTCCCACGACGCGCTGCTCGCCGACGCACCGGAAGAGTGCGCGCGCCCAGCGATCGACGAGCGCGCCCTGCTGACGATCAACTACACGAGCGGCACGACCTCGCGCCCCAAAGGGGTAATGATCACGCACCGCAATGCGTACATGAACACCGTCGGCACGCTCGCGCACATCCACATGACGCCTGCGGATCGCTACCTCTGGACGCTGCCGATGTTCCACGCGAACGGCTGGACCTTCGTCTGGACGGTGACCGCCGTGGGCGGCACGCACGTCTGCCTCCGGCGCGTCGAACCCGCGCGGGTGATCGCGACGATCGCGCGGGAGGCGGTGACGCTACTCTGCGCCGCGCCGACGATCCTGATCGCCCTCACGAGTTGCCCGGAGGAGACGCGGCGGGCAATTCGCCCTGGCCTCCGCGTGCTGACGGCGGGCGCGCCCCCGGCGGCGGCGATAATCGAGCGCGTCGAGGGCGAGTTCGGCTGGGAGGTGACGCAGGTCTACGGCCTGACGGAGACCGCGCCCTTCATCACCATCTGTGAGCCGCTCCCTGAGCACGCGGCGCTATCCGCCGCAGCGCGCGCGACGCAGAAGGCGCGCACGGGGGTCGAACTCATCACTTCCGGCGAAGTGATCGTGATGGATGACGACGGCAACGAGGTGCCGCACGATGGCGAGACGATCGGCGAGGTCGCCGTGCGCGGGAACGTCGTGATGGCGGGGTACTACAACGACCCGGCGGCGACGGAGGCCGCGTTCCGGGGCGGCTGGTTTCACACTGGGGACGCCGCCGTGGCGCACCCCGACGGGTACGCCGAGATCCGCGACCGCCTGAAGGATGTCATCATCAGCGGCGGCGAGAACATCTCCTCGATTGAGGTCGAGGGCGTCCTGCTGCGCCACCCCGCCGTGCAGGAGGTTGCCATCGTCGGTATGCCGCACCCGCAGTGGGGCGAGGCGCCGCACGCCTTCGTCGTCCTCGCGCCGGGGGCGGAGGCGACCGAGGAGGATCTGCGGCAGTTCACGCGCGAACGCATCGCCCACTTCAAGGCGCCGCACAGCGTCCGCTTCGTCACCGAACTGCCGAAGACCGCGACGGGCAAGATTCAGAAGTACGTCCTGCGCGGCGGGCGCGCCGCCATCGTCCGGCAGTAACCATCAGACATCGCGCGGGCGACCGCCGATCACCCTACAGCCACCCCTTCTGCTCCGCGATGCGCGCGGCCTCCGTGCTGCCACGCGCGCCGACCTTCTGGATGGCCTCGGAGAGGTAGTTGCGGACGGTCCCGTGGGACAGGGAAATGGCGCTGGCGATCTCGGCGGTGCTCGCACCGTCGGCGGCGAGCCGCAGCACCTCGCGCTCGCGCAGGGAGAGCGGGTTATTTCCCTCCATCAGCGCCGTCGCCGCGAGTGTCGGGTCGATGACGCGCTCGCCCGCCATCGCCCGCCGGATCGCCGCCGCCAGTTGCGCGGGCGGGGCGTCCTTCACGAGGAAGCCGACCGCGTGGCTCTCCATCGCGCGGCGCAGATAGCCGGGGCGTCCGAACGTCGTCAGGATGAGCACGCGGCATGTTGGCAACTGCGCGTACAGCGCCGCCGCCGCCGTCAGGCCGTCGCCGCCCGGCATCTCGATGTCGAGGAGCGCCACATCCGGTCGGGTGGCGAGCGCCATCGGCACCACCGCATCGCCGCGCGCCACCTCGGCGACGACCTCGATGTCGCCCGCCAGTCCGAGCAGGGCCGTCAGCGCGCCCCGAACCATCATCTGATCCTCCGCCAGCAGTACGCGGATCATGGCTCCCCCGTCTCTGCGGCTGACCATGCCGCGATGCGCGCATCATCGACGGGGAGCGCGACCCGAAGGCGGAACCCGCCCGTTGCGCACGGCCCCGCCTGAACCTCCCCGTTTTGCTGCTCGGCGCGTTCCGTCAGACCGCGCAGCCCGTTGCCGACGCCGTCCATCCCATCCATTCTTCGGCGAGGCGTACTGCCGCATCCGTCGTCGGTCACCGTGACCATCACCGTGTCGGCATCCCGCGCCACGCGGATGGCGCAGTGGCGGGCGTGGCTGTGCCGGATAACATTCGTCACCCCCTCGCGCACCGCCCATGCGAGCACGGACTCCGTCGCGGTCGGGAGCGCCCCCGCTATGTCCTCGCACTGACAGACGACACCCGCCGCCTCCAGGATCTGCCGCGCGCTGTGGAGTTCGGTCACGAGCGTCGGCTGACGATACCCGCTCACCGCCTCGCGCACCTCGCGCAACGCTCCACGCGCGACGGTGATTGCTTCCTT
>JBBSII010000562.1:0-3447 GCA_038232175.1 Thermomicrobiales bacterium | reverse complement strand
TGCCCCCTCCCGTGCTCCGCGCATTGCCCCGCGCACCGATTGCCGCTATCGTTGCCGCACGACGGATACATGACGGACGTGAAAGGAGCGGACGATGACAGAGGTGGAACTCGCTGACGTACCGTTGCCGCAGTTTGGCGCGCCGACGACCGAGCCGGAGATTCCCGCCGCGACCTACGCGGCGCGGGTTCGGGAGGCGCGCGAGCGGATGGCGTACTCCGGCTACGACGCGCTGCTCGTCTACGGCGACCGCGAGCATCTCGCCAATGTCGCGTACCTGACGGGATATGACCCACGCTTCGAGGAGGCGTTGTGCATCCTCGCGCCGGGGCGGCCGTTGACGCTGCTCGTCGGCAACGAGGGCATGGCGTACGCCGCGCTCAGCCCCGTGCCGATGACAAAGGCGCTCTACCAGAGCTTCAGCCTGCCGGGGCAGCCGCGCGGCGAGAGCAAGCCGCTCGAAACGATCCTGCGCGACGCGGGCGTGGCGCCGGGGTCGAAAGTCGGCATCGCGGGCTGGAAATATTTCCTCCCCGTCGAGACAGCGACGCCCGCCGCGTGGGTCGAAGCGCCCGCGTACATCGTGGACACGCTCCGCTCCATGCGCTGCACGGTGTTGAACGCGACCGCGCTCTTCATGGACCCGGCACGCGGCCTGCGCGCGATCAATGACGTGGACCAACTCGCCCG
Organism: Thermomicrobiales bacterium; assembly: GCA_038232175.1. Taxonomy (GTDB): domain Bacteria; phylum Chloroflexota; class Chloroflexia; order Thermomicrobiales; family JALYUS01; genus JALYUS01. Next base: position 2,757 of record JBBSII010000562.1, on the reverse strand, counting down.
CTTCGAGTTCGCCGCGACGACGAGTTCCGAGGCGATCCGCAATCTCCTGTTCCACGTGCAACCCGGCATGACCGAGTACGACGCTGTCCGGCTGATGGGGTTGAACGGCTTCCCGCTCTCCTGCCACCTGATGTGCTCGGCGGGCGAGCGCGCGGCGGCGGGGCTGCCCAGCCCATCGATGCGCGTGCTGCGCGAGGGCGACCCCGTGACCGTTGCGCTCGGCCTGTGGGGATCGTTGAATGCCCGCGCGGGCTTCCTCGTGCGGGATGCGGACGGCCTGCCGGAGGGCATCCGCGATTACGTGGACAAACTTGTCGCGCCCTACTTCGGCGCGGTCGTCGCGTGGTACGACGCAATCGGCATCGGTGTGACAGGCGGCGACCTCTTCGCGATCATCGACACACACATCGGCGACCCTTTCTTCGGTGTTGGCCTCAACCCCGGCCACCTGATCCACCTGGACGAGTGGATGAACTCCCCGATCTATCGCGGCTCGCGGCAGCAATTGCGCTCCGGTATGGCGTTGCAGGTCGATGTGATCCCCGCTACCCACTCGCCCTACTTCACAACGAACATCGAGGACGGCATCGCGCTCGCGGACGAATCACTGCGCGAGTCGTTCGCGATGCGGTATCCGGAGGCGTGGGGGCGCATCCAACAGCGGCGCGCGTTCATGCAGGATCTCCTCGGCATCCACCTGAAGCCCGAAGTGCTTCCCTTCTCGAACATCCCCGCCTATCTGCCGCCCTTCTGGCTCGCCCCGCAACGAGTCATGCGCGTCGCTTGAATGGATTGAGCGAACCGCCAAGGCGAAATGCAAATGCAGAGCACTCGGAGGGCACAGAGAACACTGAGAAAAAATATTCAAAGGGTTTCCTCTGTGTGCTCTGTGCGCTCTACGTTAAATCCCCTTCGTCACCCATTGCTCGCTTCGACGATGACTTCGCCCGCGACGGTTTCTTGCAGGGTCAGGCGGTTCGCGAGGTTTTCCGCGACGTAGCCCGCCGCCAGTCGGCTCGACGCTTCCGCACCCGCCTGATCCGCGAAGATGCTGACCGAGGCGAGGCTGCCATCGCCCCCGTCCACAACATAGAAGGCGATGAATCCCGGCGCGTCGCTGATGATCGGGACGAACCCCTGCGTCACGATCCGCGCGATCACGTTCGTCGGGCCGCTCGTTGTGTACCGTCGCACGCTCATGTACATTGCTCGTTCTCCTTGTGGTTTCGTCGTCGGGTCGCTTGAATCCGCGCGCGTCCTGTCGGAAGATGCCGCAGCGCCCGATGCACGCGGAGCGTTTGTTATAGCAGATGTGAGGAGGGATCACCGATGGACCAGCATGCCGCGCCGGAAGCGTGGGTGACGCTCGCGAGTGAGGACAAGTTGCGCGCCCGCGCGCCACGGAACGCGCCGCCGCACCCCTACGACTTCGGCTTTCTCGCGCCGATGGCGCGGCTGACCGGGGCGCACCCGGAGATCGGGCCGAAGTTCTCCGCCGTGTTCGCGCAGATCATGTTCGCGCCCGGCGCACTCTCGCGGCAGGAGCGGGAGATGATCGCGGGGGTCGCCGCCGCCGCGCAGGACTGCCACTACTGAACGTCCTCCCACGCGGAGTTTCTGCGTGTCGAGGATGGCGACCCGGAACTGGTTGCGGCGATCAAGGAGCGGCGGTGGCGCGACCTTCCGCACCTAACCGACCGCCAGCGCGCCCTCTGCACCATCGCGGAGAAGATGAGCGCGACGCCGACCCGCATGACCGAGGACGACTGGCACCCCTTGCGCGCACTCGGCTTCGACGACCACGCCTGCCTGGAGGTGGCACACATCGTGGGCATCTTCAACTACCTCACGCGCCTCGCGGACGGCCTCGGCCTCCAACTCGACCCCGTCACCCGCGCCGCAGCCGGAGGCGGCCCGGCCCTCGTGAGGAAGAGGGATTGAACCACAGAGGCACAGAGGGCACAGAGAAGGAAACGAAGAGGGGGTTTATGTATTTGGAGAGCAGATCGATTTGCCATTCTTTCAATCGCTTCCTAGCTTTTGCCTTCTTTTCCTCCTCTCGTCTCTGTATTCTCTGTGCCTCTGTGGCTAATTCTTTCTCGACCGGAGTGGTGTATGGCGGTGACGACAGAGATGAGTGCGGAGCGACAGGCGCGGGCGAAGGAGTATGCCGGGATTCGGCGGCGGCTCTTCTTCGCGCGGACGGTGGCGTCGTTCGTCGTGCTCGCGCTGCTGGTGGTGACGCCGCTGTCGAAGTGGGTTCGTTCCGGCATTGAGGGGTGGACGAGCAATGTCTGGCTCGTCGTGCTGGCGTACGCGGTGATCTTCGGGCTGGCGTCCGAGATCGTGACATTCCCGCTCGGCGTGTACAGCGGCTGGCATCTGCCGCGCGCGTACGGGCTGTCGCACCAATCACTCGGCGGTTGGCTGGCTGATCTCGCGAAGGGGTCGGCGATCGGCGGCGCGATTGGGCTGGTGATGGTGGAACTGCTCTACTGGGGGCTGCGGGCGCTACCGAATTGGTGGTGGCTCGCGGGCGGGGCGGTCTATCTGCTCTTCAGTGTCGTCCTCGCGAACCTCGCGCCCGTGCTCATCATGCCGCTCTTCAATAAGTTCACGCCCATCGCGGACGTGGCGCTGCGCGACCGGATGCTTCACCTCGCGGAGCGGGCGGGGACACGCGTGCGCGGCGTTTTCACGATGGACTTCAGCCGCCGCACGAGCGCGGCGAACGCCTTCGTGACCGGCATTGGCGCG
>JBBSII010000561.1:0-3459 GCA_038232175.1 Thermomicrobiales bacterium | reverse complement strand
TGAAGCGACTACTGAGCGCGACGGGCTGGGGGCGGCGTCCATGGCCGGACGGAACGGCCGGTTTCGCCGGTCTGGGAGCGAAACCCTGCGTCGCGCCGACCTGACACGCGATTTCCCGACGGTTTTACGCACAAGCATCGAGAATCCCGCCGATGAGCCCCGCATGCTGGTGCATCGGCCACCGACTTTTTCACCAGCCTCGGTCCTTTTTGCGACGGAGACCGCTCCGCGATCGTTTCTCGTCGCGCCCGATTCATATCGTTCTGCACGAGAAACGTGATGCGCCGTTGACGCCGTTACCCGACGGACCTATCCTCGCGCCATCCACGTCGGAATCGGAACAGGAGGGGACCGTCGCGGTCTCCGGGCGCCGTCTCCGGGGCGGCGACCGACGCGGAGGGGACCATGGAGGACGAGCCAATCCGCGCGCTCGAACGAATACTCTCGGGGAACCTACACGATGTCGCAACGCGGCTCCGTCTCATCCGGGCGCTGCTCCGAGCCGATCGGCCCGTGCCTGCACGGACCGTCTACCAGCAACTGCCGGCGGATCAACAGCAGGCGTTCTGGGACCTGGTCGGTGACGCGGAGGCCGCGGGATTGCTGGCCCTTCTCTATGGGGCGGGCGAGAGCGGTCTGGTTGTGCGGATCTAGCCGGCGGACGGTCGAGACGCTGCGCCCCCGTCAGCCGATGCGTGCCCGCGGGAAGGGGATGATCGCGCCGGGTCGCTGCCCCTCACCCGCCTGGCGCGCCGCGACATCGAGGGCGGAGTTGCCGAAGTACCCCTCGCGCTTGATCGCAACCACCCGATGCAGCGCCGCGACAACCAGCGGGTCGAACTGCCCGCCCGCGCAGCGATCGATCTCGGCCAGTGCCTGGGGGAGCGAGCGCGCATCCGAGTACGAGCGGTCGGAAAGGATCGAGTCCAGCGTGTCGGCGACGGCGATGATCCGCCCGCCGATGCTGATTTCCTCGCCCTCCTTGCGATGCGGGTATCCGTCGCCGTCGTACCGCTCGTGGTGGTCGCCGACCATGCGCGCTACCACGTCGAGCTGCTCGACCCCGGCGAGGATCCGCTTGCCGGTGATCGGGTGCTCCTTGACGATCGCGAACTCCTCCTCGGTCAGGCGTCCCGGCTTGTGCAGGATGCGCTCCGGGATCGCCACCTTGCCGAGGTCGTGCAGCAGGCCGGCGGAATGCACGGCGGAGAGTTCCTCGTCCGGCAGCCCGAGTTCCGCCCCGATCAGCGCGCCGTAATCGGCGACGTTGCGCGAGTGGCCCCAGACGAGGTTGTCCCGGGCGTCGATGATGTTCGAGACCGTCACAATAAGTTGCGCGAGCGTCTTCGTCTTCTCCTCGCCCGCCTTCTCCAGGCTCGCCTTGGCCGCCTCGAGCGTCTCGATTGCCTCCTGGCTCTTGCGCGCCGAGACGTCGAGCGTGAACCGCATCAGGATGACCGGCACCGCGAACATCGCCGCGCCGACAAGCCCGAGTTCGTGGTGCACCGCGCCGACGAACGCGCCCGTCATCCCGAGGAGGATCGTGATCGGCGCGTACCACGCGAGCTCGCGGACGACGGTCGGCAGCGGGCGTCGGCTGTGCAGGCTGATCATCACCGCGACGATCCCGGAGTTGGCGACCACGAAGACGGACACACTGGCGAACGACGCGGCGAGATAGCGGGCGCTGAAGCCCGCCTCCACCGGGCGGAGCAGGAGGTAGCAGCCCGCCGCGCCGCCCGCTGCCACGGCCGGGTTCGTGAGATTGAAGAGCACCTTGTCGAGCCGCCGCTGGCGCCGCGCGATGATGTGGACCAGGGCCCCCGCGACGTTGACGAGCGGGGCGGCGAAGGGCTGCACAGTCACCATCGCCATCACGACGGCGTCGGTCAGCGTGACGGTCATCTTCTCGCGGTTCGCGTTGTAGAGCTGGACCGGGAAGAACTCGCTCGCCACGGCGAGAGCGAGGAAGGGCAGGAGCAGCAACCAGGACCCGGTGCGCCACATCGTGAAGACGCTGAGCGCGGCCGTGCATGCACCGAGGGCGACGGTCGCCCAGAGCACGAGCCCGGCAGCCGTCGGTCGACGGCGCGCCGTACTCCCGATCGCCCTCGGTTGCGGTGGCTGCGTCGCCTTGGGGATCGTGGCGACGGCGACGGCGGCGTTGCGCGTCTTCTTCGCCTCGTACATCGCCCGGTCGGCCCGCGCCAGGAGCGACGCGCCGTCCCGACCGTCCTCAGGGCAGGTGGCGACGCCGATGCTCGCCGTGCAGCGCACGACCGTCCCGTCGTCCAGGGCGAAGGGGTGCGCCTCGATGGCCGCGCGCAACGCTTCCGCCCGGTAGGCCGCCGAGTCCGGGTCGGTATCAGGCAGCAGCGCGACGAACTCCTCGCCGCCGAAACGCGCGACGATGTCGTTTCTCCGCAGGCTCGCCGCCATGAGCGACGCGAATCCCCGGAGGATCGTGTCCCCCGCGACGTGGCCGTGGAGGTCGTTCACGCCCTTGAAGCGGTCCAGGTCGACGAACAGCACCGCCAGCGGCCGCCCCGAGCGACCGCTCCGCTCCAGGGCGTCGACCAGCGCCTGCTCGAAATGGCGCGCGTTGGGGAGGCCCGTCTTCGAATCAACCTGTGCCAGCCCGGCAAGGCGCGCGGTCCGCGCCATCCCGATGGCGAGGGCCAGCGCCGCGACGGTCCCCGCCACGGCCGCGAGCACGACGCAGGCCGACCATGCGCACGGGAGGTCCCAGACGGGCGGGACGACGAGCGCGGCCAGTGCGGCTATCCCGGCGATGGCGGCGATGATGAAGGCGCGTGTCGGCAGCGCATACCGCTCCATCCGTCCCCGATCCTCCCCCGGGCGATACCCCTCCGCTGACGACACCCGATCGACGCTCGGCGAAACGTCCCGGGAGGCGTCCTAGGTGGCGGTGTCCCAGTACGCATCCCAATAGGCCGTGCCGCTACCCGGCCCCTTCGTTTTTCCTTGCACGATGACCCCCGCTGCCTTGTCGGGCGCGGCGATCGCGCCGCGCAGCAGGGCGGGATTGCCGGTTCCGGCGGCGTCTACCTCGGCGAGCGGGGGGAGGAGCGGCGTGGCCACGGCGGCGGCGAGGGCGGCAGCCAGCACGAACGTTTGTCGGAATGGTTTTCGATGCATCGGGCGAGACCTCCATGTCAAGTCGAGCAGAACACGAGGTGAACTATAAGCTATAATGATACTTAAGTCTATGCGTAGCGATGGTTGCGGAAACATGGAGGGCGGGGCGGGAGGCGGCCGGTCGGGGTGGCCTATGTCTCGCGGACGATGCGGAGCGCCGGGAAGAGGTGGTGTCGCCCCTTGCCCGCCGCCTTCGCCGCGTACAGCGCCCGGTCCGCCGCGCGCAGCAGCCCCTCCCCGTCCATCCCCTCCGCCCACATCCCCACCCCGAGGCTCGCCGTTAGCGTCAGGCCCCTGCCC
>JBBSII010000560.1:0-3465 GCA_038232175.1 Thermomicrobiales bacterium | reverse complement strand
TTGAGGATGTGCAGGTCCGCCCCTCCCGGCAGCGCATCGAAGAAGTCGCCGCTCACCAGCTCGCAGCGATCCGCGAGCCCCTGTGCTCCGATCACCTCCCCCGCCGTCGCGATGACGTGGGGCAGGTCGAAGAGGATGCCGCGTGCCGCCGGGTTGGCATCCAGGACCGCCGCCAGCAGGACGCCGTGCGCGCCGCCGACGTCGGCGACCGTCCCGACCGTCGAACAGTCGTAGACCCGCACCAGTTCGCCCGCGGCCAGGGCGGAGAGGTTGCCCATCGCCGCGCTGAAGAAGCCCGCCTCCTCGGGGTTCTCCCCGTACCACTGCCAGAGCTCCTCGCCGAGCGCCTCCCGCGCCATCGGCGCGCCGGTCTTGACGCTGTCCAGCAGTCGCCCCCACGGCGCCCAGTGCCCGAACGCCGTCTCGGCGATCGCGAAGTAGCGCAGCGAGCCGGGCGCGTCGGTGCGCAGGGTTGCGCCGAGCGGCGTCAACGCGAAGGAGCCGGGGGCGGTCTCCCGGAAGACACCGATGCTCGCGAGCATCCGCAGCACGCGGTAGAGGGCCTGCGGATCTGCGCCGACCGCCCGGGCGAGGTCGTCGCTGCTGCGGGGGGCGGCGGCGAGCTGGTCGGCGACACCGAGGCGCGCGGCGACGCCGACGGCCTGGCTGACCCAATAGCCGGTGATGAGCTGGAACATGACATCGGGCATCGGGCGTCCTTCGTGTTGTGCTGTCTCAGACATCGTACACTTCCTTCACTTCCACCGATCACTACCGCCGCCGTCACCGCCGTGCCGACAACGCGAGACGCGCATGTGAATGCGCTCTTCTTTCGCGTCTGCCGTCCGTCGCCTTGGTACACCCTCACTCTACGGTCCGTGGGGCATTACCACATCGGTTGACTCCCGCAATTGCGGTGGTCGGCCTGACACGACGGTGGGGTGCCCGATACGGGAGTACCCGCAGTGGGGTGCCGCGAGTCTGCGGGTGGCGTAAGGGTGTGGGCTACACGAGGGCGTGGTCGGCGGCCCAGCGGGCGGCGGCGACGCGGGAGGTGACCCCGGTCTTGTTGAAGATGGAGCGCAGGTGCTGCTCGACGGTGCGGGGGGAGAGGAAGAGGCGCGCGCCGACCTGGGGGTTGGAGAGTCCTTCGGCGACCAGGCGCAGCACCTCGACCTCCCGCGCGGAGAGGCCCGCCGGATACACGACGGCGGCGGGTGATTCGGTATCGAGGCGTCCGGCGAGAGCGGCGACGCAGGCGAGGGCGGGCTCCGCGCCGAGTGGATCGCAGATGGTCTTTACTTCATCGAGCAGGGTGCGGGCCGCGTCGGGGTCACCGGTCGCCCGCTCCAACTCGGCCATCGCCAGGAGGGTCAACGCCCGCTCGTAGGGAGCTTGGCAGGCATCGGCGAGGGCGAGGGACGCCTCAAGATGCCTCCCCGCCTCCTTGTGCGCGCCGGTGTCGGTGTCGACTTCGCCGCAGAGGCGGTGCGCGGTGAGCAGGGCGAGCGGCTGGCGCGGCTCGGACGCATCGACGAGCGCCCGCTCCGCATAGTGGAGCGCGGTTTCTGGCTCACCGATTGCCTGGTAGTACGCTGCCCACGCGATCTGCCCGTCCGCGCGGCTCCATCGCGCTTCCGGCCCCGCCCACTCCAGCCAACGGTCATGCGCTTCCAACCATTGCCGCGCCTCGGCGTGCTTCTCCGCATCGAGCGCGAGCCGGGCGGCGAGGCATTGGAGGTCCAGCGCGGTGAAGTGCGTCGTGCCCGGGTCGGTCGCCGGGCCGTCAGGTAGTCCCTCGCGCACCAACGCCCATGCGTCGCCCCGCCGCCCTTGTGCCCGCGCCATCGCTCCAATATGGGGGAAATTCCATGCCACGTCCCCGCTGTATGCCACATCCCGCCGCTGCGCCCAGAGTGCCCATGCCTCTTCCCACCGCCCCTCGGTCACCAAGAGCGGGCAGCGATTGAGGTACGGTGGCACGGTGCCGTATGCTTCCTCGACCCGCCGCGATGCGCGTCCAACCGCATCGTCGTACTGCCGACGGGCCTCCTGGCTGTCAAGGAGGAACGGGTGGAGTTCGCGGAACCTGCCGGATTCACTCGCGGCAAGCATGCCCAGATCATCTTCATGCCGCGCCATTCCCGTAATAGTGTTCTCGATGCTCTGTCGGATAAGGTCGGGGCGACCGAGGAAGGCGCCGACGTACGCAATCGTGATATTCGCGAGGATATCCGTCTCGGTGATGCCCTTCCAGGGATCTTCCAGCGTTGACCCCAGGAGCGTCAATGCCTCCCGCCACCGACCGCTATAGGCAAGCGCGCAGGTATAGAAGGACTTCCGCGTCTCGCGTGAGAACGCCAGTCCCGGAAGATCGAAAAAGTCGGGCAGCGCGGCGTCGGGCAGCTGATCGAGCATCTCCTTCGCCTGTTCCAGGGTCGTCAAGGCCTCCCGGATCCGCCCGCGATAGATGAGGGTGATACCGAGACGGAACCGAATGACTACAGTCAGGATTTCATCGGTGACGGCACGCGCCGCCTCCATCGCTTCCTCGGCATACCGCACACCCTGCCCCTTATACCGATCCAGCGTGGCGAGCGCCAGGAGGGCACTCGCTCGCTCCGCCCCGGTGATCGCGGGCAAGGCTTCATCGAAGCGCGAGCGCGCGGTCTGATACGCGAAGGAGCGATAGGCGTGCCATCCCGCTTTCGCCAGCCATGCCGTCGCCCGCGCGTCGCCCGCTTGCCGGAAGTGGTAGGCCACGGCGTCGGGCAGGGGGTCCACGCTCGCGATCAGCGCCTCGCCCACCCGCCGGTGGATACGTCGCCGCTGGAACGCCGGAATGCCCTCGTACAGGGCCTCACGGATTAAGGCGTGCGCGAACGCCACCCGCTGTCCGCCGCGCTCCTCGACCAGCAGCCGCGCCCCCAGCCCATGCTCCGCGACCTCCTCGATTGCCGCGTCGTCCGCCTCCCCCACCATCGCCCAGATACCGAGCGGCACCTCCTGCCCGATCACGGCGGCGATGCCGAGCAGTCGCTCCGCCTCCGCGCCCAGCCGCGCCACCCGCCCTTCCACGACTTGCCGCAACAGCGTCGGCACGGCCATCGTCTCCAAATCGCCGAGTGTCGCGCCGCCCGCAGCCACGACGCCCCGCTCCTCGATCGCGCGCAGCAGCTCGCCCACGAACAGCGCGTTCCCCTCCGTCCGCCGCAGCAGGTAGTTCACCAATCGTCCCTCGTCCTGCGCGCGGAGGCGAAATCGTCCGTGCACCAATTCGTGCACCGCCTCGCTCGGTAGCGGAGCGAGGTCGAGCCGTTCGGCCCGGGACTCGCGCACGAGCAAGGGCAGCAGTGTGGACAAGGGATGATGACGGTCCAGAGCGTCGGGACGATAGGTGGCGAGGACAAGCATCGGCAGCGGCGCGAGGGAGCGGGAAAGGAAACGCAACAAATCGAGGGAGAC
>JBBSII010000559.1:0-3473 GCA_038232175.1 Thermomicrobiales bacterium | reverse complement strand
GACCTCGAAGAGCATCGCGAGCGCGTCCTCCAGGAAGTCCTCGCCGGTCACATCTCGGGATAGCGGCGAAACCGGGGAGAACCGCAGAGACGCAGAGGACGCAGAGAGGCGCAGAGGAACGCAGAGAATGAGAAGAACAATAAACAGATTCGCTTTTTCCTGCGCGTTCCCGATACTCTTTCTTCTTGTGTCTCCTCTGCGGTTCTCCCCGGTTTCGTCATGGAGGGGTTGCAATGAGTACATCGAACGCGGAGCGGGTGGTCACGACGGTCGCGGAGTTGAAGGAATTGATCGGGCAGGAGATCGGCGTCAGTGACTGGCTGGAGATCACGCAGGAGCGGGTCAATCTGTTCGCCGACGCGACCGGCGACCATCAGTACATCCACGTCGATCCCGAGCGGGCGAAGACGACCTTCTTCGGCGGCACGGTGGCGCACGGCTACCTGACACTCTCGCTCATCCCGCATCTCGGAGGCATGCGGGCGTCCGGCGTCAAGATCAGCCTCGGCGGCAAGATGGGCGTCAATTACGGCCTGAACAAGGTGCGGTTCGTCTCGCCGGTGCGCGTCGGCAAGCGCATTCGGATGCGCTCGACGCTGCTCGCGGTCGAGGAGATCGGCGACCGCGCCGTGCAGATGACGAGCCAGCAGACGATTGAGGTCGAGGGCGAGGAGAAACCGGCTTGCATCGCGGAGACGGTCGGGCGAACGTATTTCTAGGGAGTGGGCAGTGGGCAGTGGGCAGAAAGCGGTATCGCCCCTGGTACAGGCAGCCAATGGACGTTCGGGCCGTGTCGGTATTCAGGGTTCTCAACGGCCCACTGCCCACTAATCCACATAAGGGGGAGTGTGGATGGCGACGACACTACAGGGGGCGACGGGCGAACAGGAGCGGTTCACGGGCGCGATGGAGGCGCTGTTTCATCCGAAGCGGGTGGCGATTGTCGGCGCGACGCCGCGGCCGGGATTCGCGTACAATATCCATCGTCTGCTGCTCGGCAATGGCTACGAGGGGGATGTCTTCGGCGTCACGCCACGGCATCAGGAGGTGCTCGGCTCGCCCTGCTACCCGACGCTGGATGCGATTCCCGGCAGCGTGGATTTGGCGATGGTCGTCGTGCCGAGCAATCTCGTGCTCGATGTCCTCGGCCAGGCGGAGCGCGCGGGCGTCGGGGCGGTCAATATCATCACCAGCGGCTTCGGCGAGCAGAGCGACGATGAAGCGCACCGGCGGCAGGATCAGGTACGGGAGTTCGCGCAGCGCACGGGCATCCGCGTCGTCGGCCCGAACTGCCTCGGCCTGATCAGCACGCCCGCGAAGTTGGTCGCGAAATCCGGCGCGTATACCAATGTTCGGCGCGGCCCGATCGGCATCATCTTCCAGAGCGGCTTGCTCGCGTACAGTGTCGTCATCCCACCGCTGGAGCGGGAATTCGGCTACTCGTACGTCATCACCACCGGCAACGAGGCGGATCTCGATGCGACGGACTTCATGCGCTACTACGTCGAGGACGACGAGACCCGCGTCATCGGCTGCTTCATCGAGCAGTTCCGCGACCCGCAGAAGTTCCTGCGCGTCGCCGAGATGGCGGCGGAGCAGCAGAAGCCGCTCGTTATCCTCAAGATCGGGCGCTCCGAGGCGGGCAAGCGGGCGGCGCAGGCGCACACCGGCTCGCTCGTGGGTTCGGACGCGATCGCGGACGCGATCATGCGGCAGTACGGCGTCGTGCGCGTCTATAACCTCGATGAGATGATCGAAACGCTGGCCGTCTTCCATGCCAAGCGGCTGCCGAAGGGACCCGGCCTCGGGACGATCTTCGTCTCCGGCGGTGCGTGCGGCCTCGTCGCCGACCTCAGCCACGATCTCGGCATCTCCCTGCCGGCGCTTGCCCCGGAAACGGTGGCGAAGCTGAAGCCCGTCATCCCGGAGTATGGCACGGTCGGCAATCCGCTCGACACGACGGGGCAGGCGGCGACGCAGCCGGAAATCACCGAGGGCTCGCTCGTCTCGATGGCCGAGGATCCCAACATCCACACCGTCATCTACGGGCAGGCATACCCCAGCCGCATCGACCTGGCGACCCCCGTTGGCGAAGTGCTCCGGTCGATGCCGGAGCGGTTCCCGGACAAGGCATTCTTCATTATGTCGCTCGTCACAGGTAGAGTGCAGGATGGCCGCCGGCTCGATCAGGACCCGGTCGAGCCGACAATGCACTGGGACGGCGTGCCTTTCTTGCAGGGCACGGAGAACGGGCTGCGCGCCGTCCGCGCGCTGATCCGCTACGCCGATTTCCAGCGCATGCGACAGACAGGCGCGCGACCGGTCGCCGAAATGAGCGCAGTGGCGGAGCGGGCACATAGCCTCGTCGCCGCCGCGAACGGCAAGCCGCTCGTCGAGCGCGCCGCGAAGGAGGTGCTCTCGCTCTATGGTATTCCGGTGACGCGGGAGCAACTGGCGACGAGCGCGGACGAAGCGGTCGCGGCAGCACAGCAGATCGGCTACCCGGTCGTTTTGAAGATCGAATCGTCCGATATCGCGCACAAGACCGAAGCGGGCGGCGTGCTGCTCAACATGACGGACGACGCGGAGGTGGCCTACGGGTTCGCGAAGGTCATCGAGAACGCGCGGCAGTACAAGGAAGACGCGCAGATCGCGGGCGTCCTCGTGCAGGAGATGATCTCCGGCGGGCGCGAGATGATCCTCGGCATGACGCAGGATGCGTCGTACGGCCCGGCCATCGCGGTCGGGTTGGGCGGCATCTTCGTCGAGGTGCTGAAGGATGTGTCGCTCGGCGTGCCGCCACTGACAGAGCACGACAGCCGTGCGATGCTCGGTGGGTTGCGGGGCACGGCGATCCTCGGTGGCGTGCGCGGCGGCGCCCCGGCGGATACGGACGCGGTGGTCGACATCCTCGGCAAGTTCTCGCAACTCTGCCTCGACCTCCGCGATGTCGTCAGCGAGATCGACGTGAACCCGCTGCTCGTCTTCGACCGTGGCGCGGGCGCGCGGGTGGTGGACTGCCTGATCGTGCCAAACGCAGGGAACCAAACCGGATGAACCACAGAGGTACAGAGAGGGAGAAAGAATGAACACAGAGGACGCAGAGATCACAGAGATCACAGAGACAGTTTCTTTCTGTGTTTCCTCTGCGCCCTCTGTGCGCTCTGTATTAAGTCCCGGTCCCTTCCCCTGCCATCGGGAGAACGGGGCAGCATGACACTGGGGACAATCGTGGCGCTGTTCGCCGATGTGCACGGGGAACACGCGAACCTCCGCCGCGCGCTCGCGCGGTGCCGCGAGGAAGGAGTAGCAACCATCGCGCTTCTGGGTGATCTGGTTGACCGGACGGAGCAGGCGGATGCATGCGCCGAGCCACTCGCGGACTGGCACGTCGTCGGCGTCTACGGCAACCACGAGCGGGAAATCGCGCTCGCGGCGGCGGCCGGGCAGGTGGAATTGCACGCCGATACCAT
>JBBSII010000558.1:0-3508 GCA_038232175.1 Thermomicrobiales bacterium | reverse complement strand
GCTCACCTGGGCGGACCCGACCACCGGCAAGCAAGAGCAGCGGACATTTGCGCTGCCGCTCGTGATCGGGCGCGGCTCGACGAGCGACCTCGTGCTTAACGACACGCAGGCGTCCCGCGCGCACGCCACGCTTGCCGCCGAGAATGGCGCGGTGACGGTGACGGACAGCAGCAGCAACGGAACGTTCATAAACGGGCAGCGGCAGCAGCGCGCCACGTTGCACGATGGCGACCAGATCCGCATCGGCGATGTCACGCTCGCGGTTGCCCTGCAGGCTGCGCCGCCGACGGTCGCGCCCGTGCACGCCAGCGCGGCGGCCATCGCGATGGATGACCGCACGATGATCGGCGGCGCGCTCCCTCCGGGCGTCGGCGCGCCGTCAGATGCCACGGTGTTGCCGGGGGCGGCCCGGCGACCAGTCGCGGCACCGGACAATCAGACGGTACTTGGAGCCGTCAGTGTCATGCGGGACGATCAGACGGTGCTCTCGGCCGCCCCCGCGCGGGCGACGGGCCGGGCATTCCCGCCGCCGATTTTCAACGAGCCGTACGTGCCGGTCGCCGCGCTCGGCCAGACCGGGCTGCCGGTCTACACGACGACGTACGCCGCGCTCGGCGGCGGGTTCGGCAGTTTCATCTTCGTCGATCACCTGCTGATCTACGGTGTTGATCCCCGGGCGATCATTTCCCTCGGCATCTACCCGGCGCCGTACCAGCGGTACGCAGGGCTTGCCCGCAACTCCCAGATCCCCCTGCACGAGCGGCTGCGGTCGAACACCGAGTCCACGCCGGACAACATCTGGGGGACGCCGGGGTACGCCGCGCGGGAGGCGTGGCAGTCGTTCAAGACCGGTCACTGGGGCGACGCGATCCAGGCGATGTGGCAGGTCTTCGGTGAGCCGACCGTCGCGCAGACGTACACACCGCGCGCCGGTGACGTCTTCCGGTCGATGGATGGGGAGGCGAAGCGGATCGGCTGGGGGAACATGTGGCGGTTCGGGCGGATGCGCGCGATCCGCAAGACGGACGACGGGCGCTACGCGATCGCGTACTCCCAGAGCGACGACCGCAACCAGCAGGCGTACGCCATCCTCCTGGTGAACCATGTGCAACTCGCCACGGGGTACCCCGCGCTCCAGTTCCTGCCGGACTTGCAGGAATACCGCGAACGCACGGGCGATTTCGAGCACGTCATCAATGGGTACGAACCCCACGACTACGTCTACGAGCGGCTGGAACGCAACGGGGGTGTCATCCTCCTGCGCGGGCGCGGCATCGTCGCCTCCCGCCTGATCCAGCGTGTCCACGAGGCGCGCAAGAAGAACCCGAACATCGCAATCCTCCATTTGCTCCGCACGCCGATCACCAAGGGGCACACCTTCCGGCGGTCGCGGCGACCCGTGGTTCATCACGTGGAGATCCAGCCATTCAACTGGCCGAAAGCCGCGTGGGGCGGCGAGCAGCGCCTGCTGCTGGAAAAGGCGGACGAGAACGAGCGTGCCAGTTACCTCGCGGACTGGGGCGGCACGACGACCGCGCAGCGTGGTGACTGGGTCCGCATCGTCGATGAGGGCGTGCGCGATGGATGGTACAAGATCGAGTTCGGCGACGTGGTGCGCGTCGATCGCGCGCCGGATGGCCGTGTCGTGACGCAGGTCACGAGCAAGGGACCAATCAAGGGTAAGACCGAGTTGATCGCGGACTACATCATCGACGCGACCGGGCTGGACGCGAAAGTGAACCGCAACCCGCTCCTGCAGGATATGGTGGACCATCATGGCCTCCCGGTGAACAAACTGGGGCGGCTCGTCGTGACGAACGACATGGAGGTGGCGGGGATGCGGAATGGCCCTGGCCGCTTCTATGCCGCCGGCTCGATGACGCTCGGCGGGCCGCTCGCGGGGGCGGACAGCTTCCTCGGCCTGACCGCCGCCGCGCAGCTTTCCGTCGAGCATCTCGTTAAGGAGCACGCGCCGGGATTGCGACGGCTCGGCCCGCTGCGCTCACTCTCTCAGTGGATCAAGTGGATGCGAGGAGTTGCACCATGACGCCGAATCTGGTAGGTCGTTGGCAGACACGTCTCTATTTGCTCGGTTTGATCGGCGGCATGATCGCGCTGCTCTTCGTCTGGCGCTACAACATGCGGATCCCGTACACCAACAGGAACCGCTGGATCCCGGAGTACGTCGTTGCGTACCTCATCATCTTCGGGTTCGTGTGGGACGTCATCTACCAGACGATCCTCCATTTCCGCTGGGACTACGACTGGCCGGGGGCGTACTCGCTCATCGCGGGCATCCTCGAAGGCGCGCTCGTCTTCCTCCTGATCCGCTTCGTCGGCCTCCCGCTCATCCCGAAGGGGAGCGTCGATTTCGGCCACTTCGCCCTGGAATACGGCGTGATCTGGACCTTCACCTACTTCTGGGTGCAGTTCGTGATGCGCGCGCTCTTCATCCGCTGGCGTTTCCGCGCCGCTCGCTTCGGCTGACATAGTGGGCAGTGGGCAGTGGATAGTGAGCAGCAATAGAGACTCCTTTCTGCCCACTATCCACTGCCCACTGCCCACTGCTCACTCCGTTTTTCAGGGAACTTTCAGGGAATGCTCAGACAGGATTCAGCGAGGGACGTGATACTGCTGGCAGACGAGATCGGGGACGGTCTGAGGTGACGGTCGAACGGATAACAGGAAGCCGCACCCACCTGCCACACACCCGGAGCTGAGGAACGCTCCCGACTCTCGTCTCTTTTTGTGTCTCACGAACGAATGAACAGTTGAGTAGCGAACGAGGATGTGACGTGGCGGCGCGCACTGTTTCGGGTCGCGGCGTCGCGACTGTGTTGATCGGCACCGCTCTGCTCACCGTAGTGGTTGGGTTTCTCATCAATGGCCTGGTGCGACGGCCCGAGGGGGCAACACCCACTCTATCCGCACAGGCCCAGGCGGTCAGTTTCCCGGCCGGTACCATCACCGCAACGGCGCCCGCCATCGCGAGCGGAACGCCAACACCACTCGCCGCCGCGATCAGCATATCGCTGACGCCGACAGCACCGCCGGTCGCTGCGGCTATTCCCATCGCCAGCGCAACCGCCGTCGATTTCGACCCGGAGCGCCTCTACACGCTGGTTAGCCCCGCTGTTGTGACGATTGGTAACAAGCAGAAGATCGGCTCCAAGGCGACGGTCGCGCGCGAGGCGAACGCTGGGACGGGCGTCATCTACGATGCGCGTGGCCTCATCCTCACGAACCGGCACGTCATCGACGGCGCGGAGACGATTGAAGTGACGCTCCAGGGCGGGGCGACGGTGGTCGGTACGCTGGTGGGTGCGGATCCGGTGGCGGACCTCGCCGTTGTGCGGATCGACCCCGCCGCCGTGCCCGCCGTGGCGACGCTCGGTGACTCATCGACAGTGCGCTCCGGGCAGCGCGTTGTGGCAATCGGGAACCCGTTGCAATTCGAGGCGAGCATCACGCGCGGCATCGTCTCCGGCACCGACCGCTCGATTGGCGG
>JBBSII010000557.1:0-3512 GCA_038232175.1 Thermomicrobiales bacterium | reverse complement strand
GCCCGTGTGATTCACGTCGCCGTAGAAGTGCAGATGGATGCCGTTCCGCGCCAGCGCGGCAAGATGCGTCGGCTCCAGCCCAATGGGCCGACCGGGGACAACCGTGTGGAGCTCCCCATCCGACGCCGATAGCCGGGGCGAGGGCGCATCGGTGAACCAGTCGCGTTTCGGCAGGTCGCCATCCAGCACGAGGGTGCGATCCGCGCCGACACAGCCGGGAATGACCGTCGCGAACCAGTCGCGCTGCTCCGGGCTGGAGTAGATCTGCCCGTCGGACCGGGTGTGGAGGTCGATCAACTCCGGCCACGTCCCGTGGTCGCGGCAGAGCCACGGCCCCTCCTTGAAATGCCAGACGAAGGGGACGCCGGGGTTCTCGGTCAGCACCCGATGGGCGAACGGGACGGCCTGCCAGTTGAGCAGCGCGTAGATGAGATCGGGCTGCACGCGCCGCACGGCGTCCTGCCAGTTCTCGCGCGGGATGTCCTCGACGTGGCCGAACGGCACCGGGCCAACCGCGTTGAACCACCAGAGGTCCGGCGTCCAGAGGCCGTAGAGTTTGTGCCCGCGCTCCTCCAGCCCGAGCACGCGCTCCGGGTTGTAGGCGAGTTCACCCACCAGCAGAATTTTCAGCCCATCCGGGGCAACGGGCGTATCCGGTCGCTCGCGAAACCGCCGGTAGTGCGCGCCCTCGTCGAAGAAATTCCCGACGGACGAGTGGAAGCGGAGCGGCTGCGCGACGTGGTAGCGGGAGCGGTAGGGGTTGATGCCGCCGCCCATCGGCTCGCAAATTATCTTATGTCGCTGCCCCGGATGGTCCACCCACTCGCAGGTGATCCGCTCCGTGCCAACGCACGCGCCGCGCGGGCGGAGTTTCGACCAATACATCCGCTCCAGATCGTCCGTCACCAACTCGTCCCGCTCCATCCAGCGGTCATCGGTTCGGCGGTGCATCACCTGCACGAGTTGGAGCGCTTCGCCCTCGATCTGCCCCGGCGATAGTTGATTGCCATGATGCTGCACGCCCGCGTACGCGAGCGCCGCACCGGGGTGGTCGTCGAGCGCGTCCGTCAATGTGGCGAGGTGATCGGCGAAGTAGGCATCATCCGATGGCAGGTAGGCGATGCGTGGGGCGCGGGCCTGGGCCAGCCCTTCATTGAGGGCGCAGCCGAGGCCCTGGTTGCGGGGGAAGCGGTGATAGCGGATACGTTCGTCGTCCAAATACCGCGCAATTGCCGCGCGGGTATCGTCCGGCGAGCCGTCATCAACGATGATTAACTCCCAGTCGGTGAGTGTCTGGGCCAGCAGACTCCCCAGAGCGCGCCGAATGAACGACGCTTGATCGAAGGTCGGCATGAGAACAGAGACGCGCGGTGCCGCCGTTTCCCGTTGCATGAGCATGGCTCCCGTATTGTTTCAAATTTTTCGTTGGCGACACCGAAGAGTCCGACCCACTTGTCCGGTTATGCAACATTCGTTCCACGTGCTTCCGCACGCGAAATGTTGCGTCCATCCCTGCGGAGAATCGCAGAAAAGACGCTCGACGTGGCGTACGGCTTTCTCTCCAGATTCCCGCGCGGCTGCTATCCCGGCGCGCGGACGATCAGCAGTTCGCGGTGTTCGTTCGACTCCACGCCGCGCAGGGTCCTGTACTCGGTGAGGAGGTAATTGACGGACTGCCAGTCCTCCTCAATGTCGAAGTGCGGCGGCACATCGACCGCCTGCATCCAGAAGAGGAGCGATTCGGCGTCCTTGAAGTAATAGGGGACGTTGTACGTCGCGTAGGAAATGATCGCGCACCCGCGACTCTGGAAGGCATCGGCGAGGGCGGGGATTTCCTGATCGGGCGCGAGGCGGTTGCCGCCCATCCCCGGCCCGCAGCCGAAGAGCGTCGTGATGTTGAAGGTATTCTGTGCCCCGACCTGCTGCGTGACGAAGTAGCCGCCGGGACGCAGTACCCGCATAACCTCCGCCACATCCACTACCGCATGCCGGTTCAGCACGACATCGCACGACGTGTCGGGCACCGGTAACGCCTCCGCCCGCCCCTCGGTGAATGTCACCTTCTCCTTGAGAGAATCCGGCGTATTCTCCCGCGCCGTCTCGATCATCGCCGGATCGGGATCGACGCCGACGCCCGAACCGAACGACGGCGTGAGTTCGAGGAACCGCTCACCGCCTCCGGCGCCGACATCCAGCACGCGATCGGTGGGCCGCAAATAGTGGCGCACGACCTCGGCGTAGTCCCACGGCACGGGGTCGCGGTCGTCCCGCATCCGCGAGAAATCCCACCCGCGCCGGGGTGCGACTGCGGCAGCGATTGCGCGCAATTCATCGAGCGTCATCGCGCCGTGATCGGTTGTCCGCGCTTCACGGGTTTCTTGGTGGCAAAGCGCATGCGACCGCTGGGATCAATTTCGAGCGGGGCATCGAAGGCTCGGACGAATTTGAGCACGGTCGGCATCGTTGGGGCCTGATTTCCCTTTTCGATCCGCGCGATCATCGGTCGCTTGATGCGCGTTGCCGTGGCGAGTTCTTCCTGGGTGATACCGCGCGCTTCCCGTGCAAGCGCGACAGCAAGGCCGAACTCTTCCGCAGGTGCCGTCTCTTCCCATAGGGCACGAAATTCGGGGGCCTTCATCTCCTCTTCGAGCCAGGTATCGAAGTCACTTTTCGCCATCATGCCGTGTCCTCCAGTCGGTGAAACGGCGTTGTGCGAGTTCGATGTCCGCTCGCGCCGTCTTTTGGCGTTTCTTGATAAACGCGTGAACGAAAACGAATGTGTCGCCGCTACGCCCGAACAAGAGCCGATACTCAATACCATCGTATTCCGGCCGAAGTCCCCAGATAGGCCCCTCCAACTTCCTGAGATAGGAAGCGGGAAGCCCAAGGCCCGACTCTTGAAGGAAGAGCATATAGCGTCCACATTTCCGTCGCGCTCCCTTCGATAATGCCTGAAGGAACGCCCGTGCGGGCGAGTCCCCGGCAATCGTCTCGTAGAATGAGATCGCGAACGGATATTCATCCATGCCATCATTGTAACGTATTCGTTACAATACGCAAGTCTGGCGGCTATCCTTCCGTGACCGTCGCGCCAGTGTCGTCAATGGCGAGGATTTGCACCTTACCTTTGTAGTCGCGCTCCGCTGCAGTTTCGCGCATGGCGGCGGCGACCTGCTTGGCGAGTGCGGGGGAGGCGAGGGCGAGGACGCACGGCCCCGCGCCGCTGAGGCACGCGCCGTACGCACCGGCCCGCTCGCTCGCGCCGATCAACGGCTCCAGCCACGGGATCAGCGACGCGCGGTACGGCTCGTGCAGGCGATCACGCATGAAGCGGCTGAGGGCGTCGTACTCGCGGTCGATCAGCGCGGCGACGAGCAGCGCGACGTGCCCGACATTTGTCACCGCGTCCACATGCGGCACTTCGGGCGGCAGCGCGGCGCGGGCGGCGGTCGTGTGGAGCGTCGTGTCCGGCACGAAAATGACGGCGCGCAAGTCCGACCCGTCGGAGAGCG
>JBBSII010000556.1:0-3522 GCA_038232175.1 Thermomicrobiales bacterium | reverse complement strand
TTCGTCGGCATGAACCTGACCTTCTTCCCGATGCACTTCTCCGGCGTGCTGGGGATGCCGCGCCGCGTCTGGACGTACGCCGCCGGGCGCGGCCTCGAAACGCCGAACCTGCTCTCCACGCTCGGCGCGTACCTGATGGCGCTCAGCATCGTCCTCTTCCTCGTCAACTTCTTCGTCAGTTTCGCGCGCGGCGAACTCGCGGGGGACAACCCGTGGGGCGCGAACACACTAGAATGGGCGACCGAGTCGCCGCCGCCCGCCTACAACTTTCGGGAGATCCCGACCGTCGGCAGCCCCAACCCGCTCTGGGACAACGACGCCCCGGACGAAGGCCCCGAGGCGCGGGAGTTGGATCGCGTGCGCGACAACTACCGCGAGACATTCGGCACGACGCTGCTGGACGCCGACCCGGAGGCGATCATTCGGATGCCGGCGGAGTCCGTCTGGCCACTCCTTCTCGCGGGGTCGCTCGCCGTCTTCTTCATCGGCGCGCTCTTCAGCCAGATCGTCGTGCTCATCATCGGCTTCGTGCTCGGGTTGATCTCGGTCGCGGGGTGGCTCTGGCCGGAAGTCCAGCCGGTGGGTGAGGGGGAGGCGCGCACATGAACGTCCGCTCCGCCGCCCTCCGCCCCAGGCGAGAATCGCCCGCGCCGCTCCCCTCCGTCGTCGCGGGCACGCGGTCGCCCGCGTGGTGGGGGATGGTCTGCTTTATCGCGACGGAGGCGACGCTCTTCGCCGCGCTCATCTCGGCATACCTCTACATCGCGTCGAGCGCACCCGTCTGGCCGCCGGACAACATCAAGCCGCCCGAGTTGGTGCTGCCGATGATCGGGACGGTGCTGCTACTGAGCAGCAGCGCGCCGATCATCGGCGGCGAGCGGAACATTAAGCGCGACGACCGGCGCGGCCTGATCGTCGGCTGGCTGATCGGGTTCGTGCTCGCCGTCGTCTTCATCGGGCTGCAACTGCACGAGTACACGCAGCAGGTCTTCTCGATGCGGACAAACAGTTACGGGTCGCTCTTCTTCACGATCACCGGGCTGCACGTCCTCCACGTCTGCGTCGCGCTGCTGATGAATCTCTTCGTGCTGCTCCACGCATGGCGCGGGCAGTACCACGCGAAGCGCCACCTTGCGGTTGAGGCGGTCGGCATCTACTGGCACTTCGTCGGCGTCGTCTGGATCGTCGTCTTCACCTCACTCTACGTCATCCCGCATTTCCTGTAGTGACAGGCGACGAACGACTCGGAGGTACATCGGTGGCGAGCGAACGACGACAGGGAAGCGGGCAGGGCGTCCTCTGGGCGGTCGTGCTCGCCGGGCCGATCCTCTGGATCATCGACCTGATGGTCGGGTACGCCATCGCCTCGGTCGGCTGCGCGACGGATTTCGGCCCCGCCCGCCTGCTGCTGCACCTCTTAACGGTTCTGTGCATCGTTGGCACGGTGGCCGCCGGTGCCGTCGCGTGGCGGCGGTGGAAGGGGTCCCACGCGAGCGAGATGACGGTCGCGGGGGGCGGCGGTGGCAGCGGGGCGTTCATGGCACTCGCGGGCATCCTCATCAGCATCTTCTTCCTGCTGCTGCTCATTTTCGAGGACGTGGCGCTCTTCGTCCTCCAACCGTGCGGGTCGGTCACATGAGCGCGCGCGCGCCCCTGACGTGGGTCGCCGATCCGGCGGTGATCGCGGGGATTGCCCTCGCTGCGTGCGCGTACGCGCGCGGGCTGGGGCGGCTCTGGGCGCGCGCGGGCGTCGGGCACGGTGTGCGGCGCGGGCAGGCGGCCTCCTTCGCCGGTGGCCTTGCGATCATCGCGGTCGCGCTCGTCTCTCCGCTCGATGCGCTCGACACCGCGCTCTTCTCCGCGCACATGGTGCAGCATCTGCTCCTGATGCTCGTCGCCGCGCCGCTGCTCGTCCGGGGCGCGCCGCTCGTCCCCATGCTCTGGGCGCTGCCGCCATCGTGGCGGCGGTGGCTGGGGCATGGGTGGCAGCACGCGCGCCCGCTGCGCGCCGCTTGGGAGCGCCTGACGCACCCCGTTGCCGTCTGGTGCCTGAACGTCGTCGCGCTCTGGGTGTGGCACCTCCCCGCCCCGTACGAGGCCGCGCTCCGGCACGCGCCGGTGCACGCGCTGGAGCACGCCTGCCTGCTCAGTGCGTCGCTACTCTTCTGGGAGACGCTGGTGGCGACGCACCGGCGGCTCGCGCGCGGTCTGGACATCCTCTACGTCGTGACGACGGGCGTGCAGATGAGCATCCTCGGCGCGCTCCTCACCTTCGCGAGCACGCCGTGGTACCCGGCGCAGGAGATCGGGGTGGCGGCGTGGCATCTCTCGCCGCTGGAGGATCAACAACTCGCGGGCCTCATCATGTGGGTGCCGTCCGGCGTCGTCTACCTCCTCGTCGCCGCCGCCTGCTTCGTCGCCTGGCTCCGCGCGGAAGAAGCGGCGATGCAGCGGCGGGAGTCGGCGGAGAAGCCAGAAGCCAGAAACCAGAAACCAGAAGCCGGAAGCCGGACACTTCGCCCCTCGGTACTCAGTACTCAGTACTCAGTACTCGATACTGAACAGGCGGCGCCCCTTGAATAAGTACACCGCGATGAAGATCGTCGTCGTTCTCGCCCTGTTCACGGGCGCCACCGGCCTCGCGACCGACTATTTCCGGTTGCGGACGGCACCGGTGACAACGGTTGTGAACGGCGACGCCGGGCGCGGCAAACAGGCAATCTCGCGGTACGGCTGTGGCTCCTGCCATGTCATCCCCGGCGTCAGTGGCGCGAACAACCACGTCGGCCCGCCGCTGACGGAGTGGAACAAGCGCGCCTACATCGCCGGGAAACTGCCGAACGATCCCGATAACCTCATCGACTGGATTCAGCAACCGCAGAGCGTCTGGCCCGGCAACGTGATGCCGAATCTCGGCGTCACCAATCAGGACGCGCGCGACATCGCCGCGTACCTCTACACCCTCCGATGAGGAAGGAGCACGCGATGGAGCCATTGGTTCCCCCCGCGAATACACCCGACGAGCACCCCGAAGGACCCGAAGCCCCCGATGAGGAGGGGATGAACGGGCTGACGCGCCGCGATTTCCTCCGCGGGACGGGCGCGATCGTCTTCGCGGCGAGCATCACCGTCCTCGCGACGGACTGCGGCAGCGAGACGCACGAAACCCTGCCGCCACCGCCCGGCGTGAACGACCTCTACACCGAGGTCCCCGCGACGCCCCGGAATGCGCTCCCGCTGGCCTTGCAGTTCTTCAGCGCACACGAGGCGGCGACGGTCGAGGCGTTCACCGCGCGCATCATCCCCGGCACGCCGGACGACCCCGGCGCGCGGGAGGCGGGCGTGGTCCACTACATCGACAACGCCCTCGCGTACCACAATGGCGACGACCGCGCGACCTACCGCAACGGCCCTTTCGCCCACGTCTACGACGGCGACACGCCGCCATCGGGCCTGGATTTGACGAAGGTCGTGCCGGTGAAGAAGAGCGAGTTGAGCCGCTACAGTTACCAGTCCAGCCAG
>JBBSII010000555.1:0-3524 GCA_038232175.1 Thermomicrobiales bacterium | reverse complement strand
TGTCCACCTCGTCGCCGCGATCGCCAACGGCCTGATCCTGGAGTTCTACCGGGACAGCGTGGACCCGATGTGGGGCAAGACGTACCACCACACCCTGCGCCTCAACGACGATGGCACCGTCAGCCCGCCGGATGTCCCCGGCATCGGCGCGGAACCAAACTACGAGGCGCTCGCGCCCCACCGCGTCGGGTAGGATAGGGTGGCGTAGGCTTCAACCTGCGCGAGAGATCGCAGGCTGAAGCCTATGCCACCGGGAGGCATTGATGGTCCGCATCACGAGGATTCACGCGGCGACCGGGTCGATGCAGTCGGATATCCGCAATGCATACGTCAACTTCAACGAGATGACGACCTCCGTTGTCGCCGTCGTCACAGACGTGACGCGGCACGGCAAGCCGGTGATCGGCTACGGCTTCAACTCGAACGGGCGGTACGCGGCGACGGGACTGCTGCACGAGCGGTTCATCCCGCGACTCGAACGAGCCAAGCCCGCATCCCTCGTCAACGACGCGGGCGACAACCTCGACCCGCACCGCATCTGGCAGGCGATGATGACGGGCGAGAAACCGGGCGGGCACGGCGAGCGCGCCGTCGCGGTCGGGACGGTGGACATGGCCGTCTGGGACGCGGTGGCGAAAATCGAGGACAAGCCGCTCTACCGCGTGCTCGCCGACCGCTACCGCAACGGCGCGGTGGACGCCAAAGTCTTCGTCTACGCGGCGGGAGGCTATTACCAGCCGGACAAAAGTCTGCGGGCGTTGCAGGACGAGATGCGCGGCTATCTCGACCTCGGCTACACCGTCGTCAAGATGAAGATTGGCGGCGCGTCGCTCACGGAGGATTTGGAGCGGATCGAGGCGGTGCTCGCCGTCGTCGGGGAGGGTTCGTCGCTCGCGGTGGACGCGAACGGGCGGTTCGATCTGCCGACGACGCTCGCCTACGCAGACGCGCTCGCGCCCTACAACCTCCGCTGGTACGAGGAGGCGGGCGACCCGCTCGACTACGCAATCCAGGCGGCGCTCGGACGACACTACACGCCGCCCATCGCGACTGGCGAGAACCTCTTCTCGATGTCAGACGCGCGCAACCTGATCCGCTATGGTGGGATGCGCCCGGATCGCGACATTTTGCAGTTCGATCCCGTACTCAGTTACGGCCTCGTGGAATACCTGCGCACATTGGATATGCTGAAGGAGAATGGCTGGTCGGCGCGCCGGGTCATCCCGCACGGCGGCCACCAGATGGCGCTCAATCTCGCGGCAGGCCTCGGTCTGGGTGGCAACGAGTCGTACCCCGGCGTCTTCCAGCCGTACGGCGGCTTCGCGGACACCATCCCCGTGGAATCGGGGTATGTCCGCCCATCGGACGCGCCGGGCATCGGCTTCGAGCAGAAAGCCGCACTCTTCGCCGTTTTGCGGGGCGTGGCGGAGTAATGATCGGGCAGCACATAGCGACCGGCACGAACGACGACCCGACCCCACCGTCCTGCCCTTACTGCGGGCACACCCTTCGCCGCTCCACAGAAGGCGCGGCGACGACGACGCATCAAGAACGGCTCGCGCGCCCGGAATACGTCGAGACGCGGGCGCGGGACATCAATATCGGTCTCGCGATCGGTCTGGCGGTTGTCCTCTTCATGGACGTCGGCGTCTTCATCCGCCGGGAATTCACCCCGTTCGGATTCGTCACAAATGTGCTGATCGCCGCCGTATTCACCATTCTGCTGCCACTCTGGTACTGGCGGATGCGCGTCGACACCGCCGCGACGAACGCCGAGGGGTACGTCACCTACCAGCGCCGCATGGAGGCATGGCGTCACACGTACTATTGCGCTCATTGCGACGCGATCTTCCACCGCGATTAGCGCACGTTGCGGAAATACGGAGCCTGTAGGGGCGCCCCTACGGGAATCACTATCGCTGCAAACCGCTGTAAGCGACTAACGATCATGACAAAGGTGTACTCGCCCCGCGTTCTTCCCACTCCTCTTCCCTTCCCCGGTAGAGAAGGGGCTGGGGGTTCGGGCTGCTACGCCAGCACCGGCGTCCGCACGGCGGCATGTACGGCGGCGACACCGTCCGCGATTTGCCGGAGCACCTCGGGCAGGATCGCCTGCGGGCCGTCGCAGAGCGCCTGCGCGGGGTCATGGTGAATCTCAACGATCAAACCGTCCGCACCGGCGGCGATGGCGGCGAGCGACATCGGGGCGACGAGCGCGCGGCGGCCCGTGCCGTGCGACGGATCGACGATCACCGGCAGGTGCGTCAGGTCCTTCAGGAGCGGCACGGCGGTCAGGTCGAGCATGAAGCGCACGATCGGATCGAAGCCCCGGATGCCCCGCTCGCAGAGCACGACATCCTCATTCCCCTCCGCCATCACGTACTCCGCGCTCATCAGCCACTCCTCGATCGTGGCGGAGAAGCCGCGCTTCAGCAGCACCGGGCGACCGGAGCGGCCCGCCTTGCGCAAGAGCGGAAAGTTGGACATGTTGCGCGCGCCGATTTGCAGCATGTCCGCGTACTCGGCGACGACACCGACCTGATCCGGTTCCATCACCTCGGTGACGACGGGCAGGCCCGTCTCCTCCCGCGCGAGGGCGAGCAGTTGCAGCCCCTCGACACCGAGACCCTGGAAGGAGTACGGCGAGGTGCGCGGCTTGTACGCGCCGCCGCGAAGCATCACCGCGCCCGCCGCCTTCGCCGCCCGCGCCGTCAGCAGCAGCGGTTCCTTGCCCTCAACGACGCACGGCCCCGCGATCAGCATGGGAGTGTCGCCGCCGATCAGCACATCGCCGATCTTGACGATCGTGCGTTGCGGGTGAAACTCGCGTGAGGCGAGTTTGTACGGCTTCGAGATGCGAATCACCGTCTCGACGCCAGGCAGCGTCTGCACCCGGTCAACCAAGTCCTGCGAGGGCGCGCCGCCGAGCACGCCGATGACGTTCCGCTCCGTCCCCTCGATCACACGGTAGCCGTGCCCCGCCGCAGTAATCACACCGAGGACGTGCTCCAGGTACTGCTCGTCCGACCCCGTCCGCATCTGTACGATCATTGTTCCGTCTCCTTGCGTTCCTTGACCACCACTGCCCGGCATCGCACACGTCACTATGCGGTCGCTCCCCTTATGTTCTCCCTGATAATCGCAAGCCCCACGCACAAAAAAACAGCGGGCTACGTGCCGCTGTGCCTGCCGGTGCCGCCGTCTGGTTCGGGATAGGGTCGCTAGTCGCGCGCCACCACCCCGGCCGACAACACCGGCGGGGTAAAGTACGCATAAAACTCGTCGGAGCGAATCGCCTGTTTCATCACGAGAGTCACAATAGCAGGTGCGTGCAGGGAAGTCAACCGTTTGGAACTGACATCCGGACATAAATGGGCGCAAGCGGTAACTGTTCAGGGTTGAGGGGAAACGAGGAGGGCGCGGCAGGCGGTCAGCGGGTTGATCCCCCGCAGTCGCCACGTTCCGAAGAGCGTGGCGAGCGTCATCTTGGTCTCGCTCCCCGCCGCCGCGCGCGTGCCGCCGCT
>JBBSII010000554.1:0-3526 GCA_038232175.1 Thermomicrobiales bacterium | reverse complement strand
C
The DNA here is from genome assembly GCA_038232175.1 of Thermomicrobiales bacterium. GTDB lineage: Bacteria > Chloroflexota > Chloroflexia > Thermomicrobiales > JALYUS01 > JALYUS01. Next base: position 3,525 of record JBBSII010000554.1, on the reverse strand, counting down.
TCTTCCGCGAGAAAGTCCCCGCCGCGAGCCACGTCATCAACGGCTTCGGGAAGTCGATCGGGCTGGTGCAGGTAGACGAACTCGGCGCAATCGAGACGCCAATTCTGTTGACGAGTGTGCTCAACATCCCGCGCGTCGCGGATGCGCTGATCGACCACATGATCGCCGTCGAACCGGGCATCGGCATCACGACGAGCAGCGTTAACCCCATCGTGATGGAGTGCAACGACAGCACCCTGAACGATGTGCAGGGGCGGCATGTCCGCGCCGAGCACGTCTGCTGCGCCCTCGCCGACGCGACCGATGGCCCCATCGCGGAGGGGAGCGTCGGCGCGGGGACGGGGATGGTGACGTTTGGGATCGGCGGTGGCATCGGCACGGCGTCGCGCGTGCTGCCCGCGCCGCACCCGCGCTACACCGTCGGCGCGCTCGTGCTCGGCAACACGGGGCGACTCGATCAATTGCGGATCGATGGTGTTCCGGTCGGGCGAGCACTCGCCGTGACGCGCGACGACTGGGCGGACGAGCCGCCGGACGGGAGCATCATCATCGTCCTCGCGACGGACGCACCCGCGACGACGCGCCAACTCGGTCGCCTCGTGCGCCGCGCCGCGCTCGGATTGGGGCGGACGGGGGCGATGGCGAGCCACGGCAGCGGGGACATCGCGCTGATCTTCGGCACGCACGCCGCGAACCGCATCCCGCACACGCCGGATGGCCCGGTGCGGACGATCGAGACGATCGCGGAGGATGGGCCGCTCATCTCCGCGCTCTTTGCCGCCGTGATCGAGGCGACGGAGGAGGCGATCATCAACGTCCTCTTTGCGAGCCGGGGCATGACGGGACGGGACAACCACCACGCGCCCGGTTTGCCGATCCGTCGCGTCCTTGCTATCCTCCGCGCGCACGGTCGCGGTGGGGCGCCGTTCATGCCTCCGGTGGGTGCGGCGTGAACAGGGGAAGGGTCATCGGATCGATGCGACACCAGGTATATACGCGCGCGGCGATTGTCGGCGCGCTCATCGCCCTCCTGCTCTGCCCGCTTGCCCTGGGCGCGGAGGATGAACGGAGCGCGGAAGCGGCCACCGAACCGCAAGTGACTGCCGCCTCCGCAGCGGTCGTCGAACTCTCCACCGGCAGCATCCTCTGGGGCCGCGACATCCACGCGGCGCGCCCGCCCGCCAGCGTCACCAAGATGATGACCGCGCTCGTCGCGTTCGAGTCCGGGCCGCTCGACACAAAGGTGACGATCCAGCAGAGCGACCTCGTCGGCGAGTCGAGCATGGGGCTGGCGATTGGCGAGACGATCACCGTCGAGGCGCTCCTCTACGGCATGTTGCTCCCCTCCGGGAATGACGCCGCCACCGCCCTCGCGCGCACCTATGGCAGGCAGCCAGACGACACGACCGGGCAGCAGAGCGTCCTCCATTTCGTGGATAGGATGAACGCGAAGGCGAAGGCGCTCGGCACGAAGGAGACGCACTTCGCCAACCCGCATGGCCTCGACGAGCCGAACCACGTCACTAGCGCCGCTGACCTTGCCCTGATCGGCGCGGCGTTCGCGTCCAATCCACTGCTGATGCGCGTCGCGGGGACGGTGACGTACGACGGCTTCGGGCACACGGTCCACACGACGAACAAACTGCTCTACGACGGTCGCTACCCCGCCATCGTTGGCGGCAAGACCGGGCTGACCAACGACGCGGGGTACACGCTCGTCGAGATCGCCAGCAAGGATGGTCGACAAATCCTGAGCGTCGAACTCGGCACGACGGCGGACGCATTCTGGACGGACGCGATGCACCTGCTCGCGTACGGGTACGCAACGCCCGTACCCACGACGAAGTCGCGCCCCTTGCAGAAGCGTCACGTCGCTGCGCCCGTCCAGGGAACCGCGCTGTCGACGGCGAACCCGCAACAGCCCCCGGCGAGCGACCCGAACGCCGCGTCGGCGACGCTCACACTGCCCCCAACGCATCACTCTCGCGGCGGCACGATACTGCGCGTGATCTTCTTCCTCGTCCTGTCGCTCATCATCAGCGGCGTGGTGTACACTCGCCGTCTCGCGGTGCGCCAGGCATTCGACGAGATGCGGCAGGAGTGGCGCAAGGCGCTCGCCGACCCCGCGCATCTCGTCGTCACCGGCCCGATGCCAATTATCACGGCGCGCCGCTCGCCCGGTGCACCCGCCGCGTCTTCCCGCTGGGCGGATGAGGCGCAGCCCCCGCAACAGCGGCACGACGTGGCACGCGCCTACGCTCTGCAAGCGGTGCGCCACGCGAGCGACGGGAATCGCCCCGCTGCGCAACAGTCGTTCAAGCACGCCGTTTCCCTCAACGCGCGTCTCGAATGGGGGACGATCCCCGGCTTCTGGGAACTCCCACCCGTCAGTTACGCGGACCTCGCGACTGCGCTGATCGACGTGGGCCACCCCGCGATTGCCCGCTCTATGCTCACCGTCGCCGCCCTCGCCTTTCCGCGCCATCCCGATCTGCGGGAAATCGAGGCGCGCCTGAACCGCCGCCCTACCCCGACGCTCGTCGCGACGACCCATGACCGGCGACGCTGACCGCGCACGCGTATTGTCCATCGTCGGGCGGCGCGTGCTCACCCCGCCCGCGCCCTACGCCCTCGACCTGACGATGACCGCGCTCGCCCGCTTCCCCCGGATGCTCAACCGGTGGGACGGCACAACGTACCGCCGGTTGTTCGTGCATGATCGCGCATTCGTCGAGGTGCGTGTGCGGCAGGCGGGGGACGCGGGGCATCCCCGCCTGATCGTGACATTCGTCGGCCCACAATCGGTGCCAGAAGCCACCATCGCCGTGCTCACGGGATATGTGGCACACATGCTCAGCGCGTCGGAGGGGATCGCGCCGTTCCTCGCCGTCGCCGCGCGCGACCCGGTAATCGCGCCGCTCGCGGACGCGCTCCCCGGCCTGCGGCTCTTTCGGAAGGCGAGCGTCACCGAGGAGGTGATCGTTGATATCCTCGCGCAGCAGATTTCCCTCCCCTTCGCGTACCAGTGCAAGGCGCGGCTGATCGCAGCGTACGGGCCACGGCTCGCGGTGGGTGGCACGACGATCCACGCTCTGCCCACGCCAGCCATCCTCGCGACGATCACCCCGGAGGCGGTGCGCCCCCTGCTCATCTCGCGGCAGAAGGCGGCGGCGATGCGTGCGTTTGGGGAAGCCGTCGTCTCCGGCACGCTCGACCTCGCGGCGCTGCCCGCACAGGACGACGCCACCGCGACCGCCGCCCTCACCGCCGTGCGCGGCATCGGCCCATGGACGGCACACTGGACGCTCGGGCGTACGCTGGCGCGGGGGCACATCGTGCCGGTGGGCGATGTCGGCGTGCAGGCGATGCTCGGACGGGCGTACAGGCTGGGCCGCAAGATGACGCCCGCCGAAATCCACGATTGGGCGGATGGGTGGGGCGAACACGCACTGCTCGCGGTCACGTACCTGATCGTTGGCACATGGCGCGGGCTGGTGCACTGAGTAGATCATGCCAAGCCATTTG
>JBBSII010000553.1:0-3526 GCA_038232175.1 Thermomicrobiales bacterium | reverse complement strand
GTCCGCCAGGCGCTGAACGCGGGCATCGACCGCAAGCGGATCACGGACACGCTCATCTTCGGCCTCGCCGAGCCGACGGCGCTTCCCTTCCCGATGAACTCCCCCGCGTACAACGCCGCCCTCGACAAATCGATCACCTTCGACCTCGACAAGGCGAAGAAATTGCTCCAGGCGGCGGGCGTCCCCGCTGGGACGACACTCACCGTCGGCGCGAATGCCCAGGACCCGACGAATGGGAAGATCGCGCAGGTGATCCAGTCCGACCTCGCGAAGATCGACCTTAAGCTCGATATCCAGAGCATCGAGAACTCGGTCTTCCAGCAGAACCTCAGCGATGCGAAGTTCCCACAACTGTACGCCAACACGATGGGCAACAGTAACCTCACGCCTGTCAGTTTCTTTCTGACGACATTCCCCGTCCGTGTCACCGGGAACTCGTCGAAGTACACGAGTCCCGAGTACACGGATATCGTCAACAAGATGCAGGTGGAATCGGACGCGGCGAAGCTGAAGGGCCTCTACGACGACGCGATCAAGCTGCTGCTCGACGAATCGTTCAACATGCCGTACTGCCAGGCCCCCCAGGGCTGGATTCTGCAGAAGAGCGTCAAGGGCTTCACGTATGATGCCTCGAACTTCGTCTATCTCGACGGCGTGTGGCTCGATAAGTAGTGGGCGATCCCAAAGGAGGCGGCGATGGGCAGGTACATCATCCGGCGCATTCTCCTCACCATCCCGACGCTCATCCTCGCCTCGATGGCGATCTTCCTGCTGCTCAGACTGATCCCCGGCGACCCGGCGTCGCTCGTCGCGGGGTCGGACGCGACACCGGAGCAGGTGCAGGCGGTGCGGCGGGACCTGGGGCTGGACCGGCCGCTGCCCGTACAGTATGTCGAGTGGCTCAGCCGCATCCTGCGCGGCGATTTTGGCCGCTCGCTGATCGGCAAGTACGACGTGTGGCAGCAGGTCAGGCGCGCCTATCCGGCGACGATTGAGTTGACACTCGCGGCGGCGCTACTCGCCCTCGCGGTCGCGCTGCCCTTGGGATTGCTCGCCGCGCTCCATCCGCGCTCGTGGCTGGATCGCGCGATCAGCGCGTTTAATGCGCTCGCGATCGGCGTGCCGAACTTCTGGCTCGGCATCCTGCTCATCCTCATCTTCGCGCTCCACTTCCCGATCCTCCCGCCGGGGGGGCGCGTGCCGCTCGATGAGGACGCCATCGCGGGCCTCAAGTCGCTCGTGCTGCCGACCGTCACGCTGGCGTCCGGCCTCGCCGCCGTGCTGACGCGCTTCATCCGCAGCGCGATGTTGGAAGTGCTGTCGGAGGACTACGTGCGCACCGCGCGCGCGAAGGGCCTGCGCGCCAATGCGGTCGTGCGGCGGCACGCGCTGCGCAACGCGCTCATCCCGGTGATCACCGTCCTCGGCATCCAGTTAGGCCGGTTGCTCGGCGGCGCGGTGATCGTGGAGGCGGTCTTCGCCTGGCCGGGGATGGGCCGCCTCGTCGTGCAGGCGATCACCAGCCGGGACTACATCGTCGTCCAGGGGACGCTGCTGCTGCTCGTGACGGTCTTCATCCTCATCAACCTCCTCGTGGACATCGCGTACGGATTCATCGACCCGCGCGTCCGGGTCTCGTCGTAAGGAAGCGTTTCACGATGGGTTCCGCCAATGTTCCGCTGACACTGGGGCAGGAAGCGCGCCGGGAGACCGCCCCCCGGCGCACGCAATCGATCTGGCTCACCGTCCTGCGCCGCCTCGTGCGCCACCCGACGGGGCTGATCGGCGTCGTGTGCGTCTCGCTCGTCACCCTCGGCGCGATCCTCGCCCCGCTGATCGCACCGGCGGGGCCGATTGACCAGGAACGGGGCAACGAACTCGCGGGCGCATCCCTCGCGCACCCCTTCGGCACCGACGAATTTGGCCGCGACATCCTCTCGCGCGTGCTTTACGGTGGGCGGACGTCGATCTCGGTCGGTGTGATCGCCGTCCTCTGCGGTGCCGCCATTGGGCTGATCCTCGGCCTGGTGACGGGGTATCGGGGCGGCGCGTTCGAGGCGATCACGATGCGCATCCTCGATGTGCTGCTCGCCTTCCCGCCGATCCTCATGGGCATCGCGGTCACGGCAATTGTCGGCACCGGCGCGCGGAGCGTCGGCGTCGCGGTCGCGATTGCGAGCATCCCGGACTTCGCGCGCATCACCCGCGCGGCGACGATCGCGGAGAAGGAGCGGGAGTACGTCACCGCCTCCCGCGCGCTCGGCGCATCCGCCGTGCGGATCATGCGGCGGCACCTCTTCCCGAACGTCCTTCCGCCCCTGCTCGTCCAACTGAGCGTCGCGATGGCCTTCTCCGTGCTGCTGGAGGCGGGGCTGAGTTTCCTCGGTCTCGGCGTGCAGGTGCCGCAGCCATCGTGGGGCAGCATGTTGCAGTCGGCGCGGACATACTTGTATCAGGCGCCATCGTACGCGCTCTTCTCGGGGATCGCGCTCACGATGCTGCTCGTCGGATTCAACTTCGTCGCGGACGCGCTCCGGGATATTCTCGACCCGCGCCTGAACCGCCAGTTGCGCTGATAGCCGCCAGGAGGCCCGCAGTGACCGAGCGTATGAATGTCGTCTTCCTGATGCCGGACCAACTCCGGCCCGATTTTCTCAGTTGCTACGGCGCGGACTTCATCCACACCCCGCACATCGACGCGCTCTGCGCGGGCGGGACGCGCTACGCCCGCGCCATCTCGCCCTCACCGATCTGCGTCCCGATGCGCGCCTCGCTGCTCACCGGCCTGAACAGCATCCGCACGGGGGTGCTGAATAACTACTCGTGGCTGCGCCCGGATCGCGCGGCGTGCGGGGTGCCGACATGGCCGGAACTGCTCGCCGACGCCGGCTACACCACTGCCGGGATCGGCAAGATGCACTTCTATCCGTGGGACATCACCGAGGGGTTCGCCTACCGCGCCATCGCGGAGGATAAGCGACACATCCATGTCCAGGACGACTACGCGCGGTATCTGAAGCGCCACGGCCTCAACAAGTACCACGGCAACGAGCACGCGGGGTACTTCGAGGACAAGGGGGCAATTGTCAGCAGAATCCCCGCCGAACATCAGGTGGACAATTGGGTGGCCAACGAGGCGTGCGGGTTCATCGGGCGCTGCCCCGCCGATGCGCCGTTTGCGATGATGGTCGGCTTCCCCGGCCCGCACTGCCCCTACGACCCGCCGCCCGAACTGGCGGGGATGTTCGACCCGGAGGCGATGCCGCCGAGCATCCCCGCCACCGTCGAGAGCGCGGCGTTCAACGAGTCGTTCATCGCCGGGAACCTCCGGGGCTGGAACCAGGTCGATTACCGCGAATTCACCGAGGCGCAGAAGCGGAAGATCCGCGCGTATTACGCGGCCCAGGTGCACCAGATCGATCAGGGGATCGGGCGCATCCTCGCATCGCTGCGCGCGACGGGGCGCGCGGAGAATACCGTCATCATCGTCGGCTCGGATCACGGCGATTACCTCGGCGATTACGGG
>JBBSII010000552.1:0-3529 GCA_038232175.1 Thermomicrobiales bacterium | reverse complement strand
TTGCGGGTGAAGTCGATCTCGCCCATCGGCAGGACGCGCGCCGGGACGTTCCCGCCCGCGAAGCGCGCCGGGTCGAAGTGCGTCATGTCGTACGGCGGCGCGCCCGTCGCCAGCCACGCGCCGACGACCGCGCCGACTTCTGGCGAAATCGCGAAGCCGTGACCGGTGAACCCGCAGCAGTGGAAGAGACCCGGCACGTCCGCTGCGGGGCCGATCATCGCGATGCCGTCGGGGCTTTCCCCCTCCATGCCGCTCCATGCGCGCAGGAGCGGGAGTTGCCGCAGCAGCGGCAGAATGCCTGTGCAGGCCGCCGCGCTGCCGGTGATATGCGCCCCCATCGTGCCCGCGCGCCCGTTGTCGAGGTGCACCGTCCCCGGCCAGCCGCCCCCGACGACGAAGCCGCCCTCCGGCACCTGCTTGAGCGACAGCGCGCGCCCAACGCAGCCGACGACCGGGTCGAGCAGGTGCGGCGCGGGGGCCGTGACCAGCATCTGGTAGCACGCGGGCCGAAGCGGTATCACCGTGTTCGCCATCCGTGCGACCTCGCCCGCCCATGCGCCCGCCGCATTGACCGCCCAACGGCACGGGAAGCTCCCCGCCGTCGTCTCGACCGCCACAATGCGGCCTGCGGCGTCTGTGCGGAAGCCCGTCATCGCGGTGCGTTCGAGCAGGCGTGCGCCCGTGCGCACGGCAGCATCCGCGAATGCCTTTGTCGTCAGGATCGGGTTGGCGTGGCCGTCCTCCGGCGTGTACGACCCCGCGACGACGCTCGACGCGACGCCGGGCATAATTGCTGTGAGATCGCGCCGCTCGATGAGGCGAATGTCCAGCCCCGCCGCCTGTTGCCGCGCGATGGACGCCGCGAACGCGGGCAGGATCGCCTCGTCCTCGATCAGCGTGAGGTGGCCGCCGCGCCGGTACTCGACATCCGCGCCGAGCCGGTTCGCCAGCCCCGGCCAGCGCGGGATCGCCCGGAGCGCGAGGGGCAGTTCGCGCAGGTCGCGCCCCTGCTGCCGCACGCCGCCCGCCGACGCGCCGGAGGCGGATGCCGCGACCTCCCGCTGCTCCACGATCGTCACCGGTACGCCGCGCATCGCCAACTCGTGCGCGATGGCGCAGCCCATCACCCCGCCGCCGATGATGACGACATCCGCTGCTGGTTGCTGGTGCGCGCTCGTCATGGTGTTTCCTCCGTAGCCGTTGCTCCCCCGCGAGACGGATGTTCGCACGCACGCCGCGCGCTGGCAATGCATCCAGGATGCCGCCGCGTGCGTACGGTCTACTGAGATCGCGAACTCGTATGATTGCCGTCACGACGAATGAAAAATGAAAGGGTTTACACGATGCGACACCGGCTTCTTCCCATCGCTGGGCTTCTCCTGCTCTGCGTCTCTCTCGCGGCCTGCGGCGGGAGCACGACCACCACCGCGACCGCGACCACCGTGGCCCCCACGCGCGCGGCGGCCAGCGCACCCGCGACTGCATCGGCGTCAGCAGCCACCGTTGCGCCCGCCGCGACGACGGCACCAGCCGCGCCGAGCGCGCCCGCTACCACGGTAGTACCCGTGCCCACCGCTCCCGCCGCTACGGCAGCACCTGTGCCTACCGCTGCCGCCGCAACGACCGCCCCGACCGCCGCCGCGCTCGCCGCCGCGGCGACCGCAGGCAGCGCGGGCGGCAAAACGGTTGCGGTGGAGTTGAAGGATTTCATGATCGCGCTCGACAAGACGAACGTCAGCGCGGGGATGGTGACATTCAACGTGAAAAATAGCGGCCCGTCACCCCACAACTTCAACGTGTCGATCAACGGCGAGGAGAAGGGGATCATGACGCTTGACGCCGGCAAGACCGGGACGCTGACGCTGGACCTCAAACCCGGCGCGTACACCTACCGCTGCAACGTCCCCGGCCACGATCTGCTCGGCATGAAGGGGACGCTGACCGCCAAATAGGCCACGGCCCGCGTGCATTAACAGAAAGCCCCCGGCGCTGGATGCAATCATCCCACGCCGGGGGCTTCTTTTGGTGTCGTCACACAGTAGTAATAACGGAAAATATCCGTATACTCTGTTGCACGGGAGTAATCACCAGTGTTGTCGCGACCGATTCGTCTCTGAGGTGGGGGGAAGAATGCGCCGAATCTACCGCGTGTCGTGGGTTCTTGCAGTGGCATTGGGACTTTCGCTCTCGTCGTCCGCACTGGCGGGCTTCGCGCCGCTGACTCCTGCCGCTGCCCCCGCCAGCCATGTCATGCCGAATTTCCCACTGACCGGGCAGTGGTGGAATCTCTCGTGCGAATACGCTGCGACCTCCGCCGCGACCAAATTCTTCAGCAAAACAATTGGCCAGGACACGTTCGTCAACGCTATCGGCTACGACGCCAACCCGCACAAAGGGTTCCGGGGCAATATTAGCGGGCCGTGGGGCGGCACGTGGGATTACGGCGTCTACGCCCAACCGATCCTCGCTGTGCTGCTGAAGAGCGGGTTCTCCCACTCATACGTCTTCCGTGCCGACGCGAACCTGCTGCGCGACGCGGTGAGCAATGACCGCCCCGTCGTCGTCTGGATCAATGGCACGTACGGGAACGCGCCGCGCTATCAGATAGACGACGAGGGCGAGCAGTTCGTGCTCGTCCCGTACGAGCACGCCGTAACCGTGTACGGCTACAATGAATCGGGCGTCATGGTGATGGACCCCGCGTACCCGGCCTATTACGAAGTGGACTGGAAGACATTCCTCTCCGCCTGGGCGCAACTCGACGGGATGGCGCTCGCCGTCGCTGTCTGATCGAGGGTAAGGCACATTAGACGACGAATTTGCCGTCTTTCGCGAAGAGTTGCCCATCAACGGTGATCTCGCCGCCCTGCCGGAGGTCGCAGACGATGTCCGTATGGATCGCGGATTCGTTCGTGCCGCCCGTCTCCGGGTAGGCGCGACCGAGCGCCATGTGCATCGTGCCGCCGATCTTCTCATCGAAGAGCGTGTTCTTCGTGAATCGCTGGATGCCGTAATTCGTGCCGAACGCGAACTCGCCGACATGCCGCGCGCCCGCGTCGGTGTCGATCAGTTTTTCCAGATACTCCTGACCGCGCGCCGCTGTTGCCTGCACCACCGCGCCGCGCTCGAAGGTCAGCCGGATGTCCTCGATCTCACGCCCGCCGAGGTTGGCGGGGTAGGTGAAGCGGATGTGGCCGTTGATGCTGTCCTCCACCGGGCCGGTGAAAATCTCGCCATCGGGGAAGTTGCGCGATCCGTCCGCGTTGATGAAGACGCGGTTCCGGATCGAGAGCGTCAGGTCCGTGTCCGGGCCGACGATGTGCACCCGATCCTTGCCGTGCAGCCAGTCGATCAATCGCTGTTGCTCCGCGCCCTGCTTCTTCCACGCGGCGACCGGATCCGGTTCGTGGAGCAGGCCCGCGCCATAGACGAAATCCTCGTAGTCCGCGAGCGACATCTCCGCGTCCTGCGCGTAGGCGTCCGTCGGGTAGAGCGTGAGCGACCACCGCAGCGCGCCCGCCGCCGCGCG
>JBBSII010000551.1:0-3549 GCA_038232175.1 Thermomicrobiales bacterium | reverse complement strand
GAATGTCGCCTCGTGCGTGATCGCGCCGTAGTACGCGCCGAGCAACTCCGGGTTCGGGTGGATGAGGTCGAGCACGAGCACGCCGCCGGAGCGCACGCGCGCCGCGATGGCACGGAGCGCCGCCTGCTGCGCGGCGGTGTCCGGCATGTGCAGGAAGGTGTTCTGCGCGCAGAAGGCGGTAGCGAACCGCGCGTCGCCGAGGGTCGCGAGCGAGCGAAAATCGTCCTGCCGCAGCGTCACCTTCGCCGCGTACCCGGCGTCCGCAATGACCCTCTCCGCCTCCGCGAGCATCGCGGCGGACGTATCGACGCCCGTGACGGCGTAGCCCGCCTCCGCGAGCGGCACGAGGAACCGGCCCGCGCCGCAGCCGAGATCAAGCACCGGCCCGCTCGCGCGCGACGCATAGGTCAGCAGGAATGCCGCGTCGGGGTCGTCCGCGTCGGTGGCCGGGAATTCCGCCGCGTACAACGCTGCGATGGTCTCGTAATCGGGGTCGTGCCACTCCTCCATGCGGGACAGTATGGGCGATGGGGCGGTAATGGGCAAACGGTTCGAGGTTCGTGAGAGAGTCTAGTGGCGGCGGGCTTTAGCCTGCCGCCACTAGGGAAATTGCCCTAACTGCGTACGTCCTACTCATTCCTCATTGCTTCCCGCAGTTTCGCCAAGCCCCGTTCGATGAACGGCTCACCGCCCGCGCGCAGACCGAAAAGGAGCGTGTGATACGGGCCGAGGACGCGATAGAAGGCGACGCGCGCCGTGAAGGTCGCGTCCACCACGCCGCCGTAGTGCGCGAGCAGAGTCGGAAGCCACGCGGCGGGCAAGCCGCAAAAATCCTGTGCCGGGTCGCCCATCGTGGCATCGCTCCAGTCGATCACGGCGGTGAGGTCGCCGGTTTCCGTGTCCAGCAGCAGGTGTTCGCCGCTCAGATCGTGGTGCAGGAGCACGGGCGTGAACGCAAAGTGCGCCGGTGTATCGAGGTAGCGCGCGAAGAGCGTCTCCATTCGCGCGCGTCCAGCCGCCGTCAGGCGCGAGCCAAGCGTGCGAAGTGCCGCGCGCATCGCGGCATACCCCGCGCGCCACGTCTCCGGCGTCGCGTCCGGCGGGCCACACGCGACGGCCTGCGCGACGGGAAAGTGGTGCAGCGCGGTCAGGAATGCGCCGACCTGCGCCGTGATGCGCGCTGACTCGACGGTTCCGGTAGGCGCGCTGGCGAGTTGCACGCCGGGGAGTTTTTCGTAGCCGACAAAGGGAAACGGGAACGTGGGCGACGGCTCCGCGACATACGCGAACTGCGGTACGGCGACGGGCAGCGTCGGCGCGAGCGCGGGCAGGAGCGCGATCTCGGTGCGGAGCCAGCCCGCAACCTCGGCGCGCTTTGGGAAGCGGAAGATGCGATGATCGTTCGCCTGCCAGACCGCGCTGTCCCACCCTTCGGCGAGGAAATGGAATGTAAGGATGGGCAGATCGGGGAATGCGGCGGTAATTGCTGCGCGGTATCGGGCGGCGTCATCGCTCATTCGGAAGCCGCGCTAGCGGACCCACGAGCGCATCGCGCGCCAGTAGGAGCCGTGCCGCGCGCGCCGCGTGTTCCAGCCATCGAGCGCCCAGCCACCGATGCGCAGACCCCCACGGTGCCGACTGCGCAGTGCCTTGCGGAAGCGGAACCGGAAGATCAGGCCGCCGATGAGCCACCAGAGGATGAGAACCGACGCGATGATCAGCACGATGGACTTCGGTAGGACGAAGGGGTGCACGAAGGTGAAGAGCGCGAGAATGACGGCGATGGTCACGAACGAGACCCACCCCCAGAAGTGGGGAATGGTGATCGTGCGGTCTCCCGCCGCTGCTCGCCGCTGTTTCCGTCCTTGCTTCTGCTCAATCATTGCTCGTGCTCGCTCCCTGTCCATCATGCGTTCCACAATGATTATAGTATACCGCGACGCGGACCGAGCTAACACGTACCCCGCGTCTACTTGCACCCCGCCCGGCAAATGGCTATCCTCTCGATACGATCTGAAGAATGCCGAAAGGGAGGGGAAGCAATGGCCGCAGTGGTTGCACCGCAAGGGACGATCGGGCCTGCGGAGATCAAGGCGATGCTCCGGGGGTTCGGACGCGCGAAGGCGGTGGCGCGCGGATGGCCGAATGGCACGAGGCCCCAGGCGGTAACATCGTCTGCCGCGTCGGCGGGAGCGGGCCGAAGTTGCTCGTGCAGGCGCACATGGACGAGATCGACTTCGTCGTGCGTTACGTCACGGAGAAGGGGTTCGTCATGCTCGACACCGCGCAGGGGTTGCGCCAGCTGTCGCCGGATCGCCGCTTGATGATCGGGCAGGTCGCGCAGATCGTCGGGCAGCATGGCGTCGTCGCGGAGGGCTTTTTCGCGACCGCCAGTGGCCACACGCTGACGCAGCCGCAACTCGACAAGCCGCACCTCGACTTCAACGACTTCTTCGTCGACATCGGCGCGAAGAGCCGGATGGAGGCGGAGGAGCGGGGCGTGCACGTCGGCGCGGGCGTCATCTGGTCGTGGCCCGCGCGGCGGTTCGGCTCGCGCATCGCGGCGAAGGCGATAGACGACCGGATGCTCCTCGCGGTCATGGACATGCTGCTCGACACCCTCGACCAGGGGGCGCTCCGCTACGACCTCTGGTTCGGCGCGACGGTGCAGGAGGAGGGGGGGCTGCACGGCGCGAAGGCGATGGGCCACCTGATGGACTTCGACCTCGCCATCGCGCTCGATGTCGGCCTCGTCGGCGACGTGCCGACCGTGGAGGAGAAGGAGTACGCGACCCATCTCGGCGGCGGGCCGACCCTCGTGCACAAGGACTCGAGCATCCACTACGACCGCAGGCTGCTCTGGCGGCTCGCGGACGTGGCGACGGCGCACCACATCCCATTCCAGCACGGCGTCTACGCGAATTACAGCTCGGACGCCTCGGCCTTCTTCGATCACGGCATCCCGGCGGCGCTGATCGGCACGCCGACACGCTACACGCACACGGCGACGGAGATGGTGGAGGAGAGCGATATCACCGCCACGGTGAACCTGCTCCGCGCCTTCGCCACCACGTCGCCCGCGCAGTAGCGCCGCCCCCATGCCGGAGCGCGGGCGGCGATTGCCCTACCGCTGGGTCGGGTGGTGGCCGGTGCGCCTCCTGCGGCGCATCCTCGCCGCCCACGGGTACCGCCTGCTCCTTTGTTTCTGGATACGCGGGTTCACCGTCGAGGGGCGGGAGCACATTCCTCCCGGCCCGGTGATCTTCGCGGCGACACACACGAGCATGACAGACACGCCGCTCATCCTGCGGGCACTCGGCGCACGCGGCGATCGCGTTGTCGTGACCGCCGCGCGGGATTACTTCTTTCGCCCCTCCCGCCGCTGGCTCGGCCCCCTCGTCGCCCTCGGCTTCGGCGCGGTGCCCATCGACCGCACCGGGCCCGCGCGCCAATCGCTCCACGACGCAAGAACGTGGTTACGTCGCGGTTTCTCGCTCGTCATCTACCCGCAAGGCACCATTCCCGGCCCTGCGGAGAATGAAACGGCGT
>JBBSII010000550.1:0-3549 GCA_038232175.1 Thermomicrobiales bacterium | reverse complement strand
TCCCCCACACATCTTTATTCCTGGCGGGTTGTTGGGGTGTGGGGGGGGTGGGGGGGTGTCGCGCCGTCGCGGCCGCCGCCCCCCCCCCCCCCCCACCACCGGGTTTCTCTCGCGAACTGCGTAACGCCTATCATCTATCTCTTAAGTCCCTAAAAAACATCCCGTTCGCACGGCCTCGCGGACAATCGTCGCACGCCGCGCGAGCCGTGCGAACTCTGCCGGCGTGTAGCAGAGGATGTCCGCCGCGTGCGCCACCGGCCAGTGCCCGTAGACGCCGACCAACCGCTCGACCCACCGCACCCCCGCGAACTCCGGCGCGACGACGATCAGGTCCCAGTCACTCGCCGCATCCCGCGCGTTGTGGACGCGCGAGCCGTACCAAACCAGCGCCGTGACCGAATACCCCGCCGCGCGCAGCGCGTCCGCGAACGCCTCCACGATCCGCCGGTCGGCCGGATCACCGGCGGCGCTCACGCACTCGCCCGTGGCTGCCCCGCATCGAGCCGCTCCCGCGCCCACGTCAGCGTGTCGCGCGCGGTGGTCAGCCCCGCACCCGCCTCGCCGCGCGCCCGATCCTGCGCCTCGCCGTGCGCCGTGCCGGGGTAGCGACCCGCGAGGTAGTAGGCGTACAACTCGACGAGCCGCGCGAGCATGTCGGACGGGACGCCGACCTCAGCGCCGATGCGACGGAGATCGTGCGTGCGCGCGGGGAGTTCGCCCGTCTGCTCGATGAGCAGGCTCTTGAGCGCCTTCTCGACCGCCTGCTGCGCGTGCTGCGCCATGGCGTGGTACTGCCCCGCCTCGAATAGCACCTGCGCGGCGTCGAGGTTCTCCGTGGCCGATTGGAGCCATTCCGTCGTTTCTTCGCGCATCGGTCTCCGCCTCCCCTTCGCCAGGCCCGGCTCGCAGTAGCGCCCGCTACTTCTCCGCGACGACACCCGCGTGCGCACCGGTCGCTGCCCGCGCCTTCGCTGCCACATAGTCGAGGATTTCCCCCGCGATATCAACATCCGTCGTCGCCATCAGCCCGTGGAACTCCGCGCCGACGTTGATCTCGATCACCTTCAACCCCTCGTTCGTCTCGACGAGATCGACGCCCATGATCTCACCGCCGACAGAGCGGGCGGCGTGGAGCGAAATTTCCTCGATCTCCGGCGAGATGGCGGCGTGGGATGAGGTCGCGCCGCGCGCCGTGTTCGTCACCCAATGCTTCGCGTTGCGGTACGAGGCAGCAATTGCGCGATCGCCGACGACGAAGACGCGGATGTCCCGCCCCGGCTTCTCGATGTACTCCTGAATGTAGAAGATCGAGTGGTGGAACGAGCCGAGCACCGCCTTGTGCTCCAGCACCGCCTCCGCCGCCGCGCGCGTGTTGACCTTCGCGAGCAGGCGGCCCCACGACCCGGTGTTCGGCTTGAGCACCGCCGGGTAGCCCATCTCCTCGATCGCTTCGAGCGCGGACTGCGGGGTGTAGGCAACCATCGTCCGCAGCGTCGGCACGCCCGCCTCGACGAATGCGAGCGTCGTCTGGAACTTATTGTCGCAAACCTGGCTGGCGGCGAAACTATTCACGGTCGGGATGCCCCACGACGCGAGCAGGCGCAGCGTGTACTCGGCGCGCGAGTGGACGAGTGAGCGGTCGAGCACGACATCGACATCCGGGAACGCGCGCCGACTGAGATCAAAGTGGACCTCGCGGTCGTACACCGGCACGACCTCGATGCCACGATCCGCCGCCCGCGCGAGGATGTTCTTCTCTTCGATCCGCACCTGTGACAGCAGAATGCCGAGTTTCATCGTTTCATCCGTTTCTCCCGCGCGCCTGCGCCGCGAACGCACCGAGCGCGCTGGCCAGCGCGTCGATGGCGCGGCCGTACTCCGTCAGGCTGATGTGCTCGTGCGGCGTATGATCGAGCGACGAGTCGCCGGGGCCGTACGCGGCCATCTGGCAACCCCACGCGGGGCCAACGACATTCATGTCCGCCGTGCCGGTCTTCACCTTGAACTTCGGCGCGCCACCCGCCGCCCGCACCCCTGCGAGCAACGCCCGCACGAGCGGCGTGTTCTTCTCGCAGCGATACGCGGGCACCGGTGACTCCAGGAACGAGAGCGCGCCGACCGTAACCGTGCCGCCAAGATGTTCCCAGAGCGCTTCCGGCGTTATGGTCGTCGGCACGCGGATGTTCATCTCCAACCGCGCCCGCTGCATCAGCCCGTCCGTGTCGGACGCGAATGCGCGGAGCGTCGGCTCGACCCGCTCGAACGTGGTCGCGGTTCCGGCATTCAGCCCCGCGCAGGTCGCGGCGATGGCATTCCAGACGCCAACCGCGATCTGCGGCGCGGGGAGTTGCTGCCCCGCGCCGTGCGCCTGCGGTTGCTCCAGATCGTACCGTATCTGCATACTGCCCTTGTACCCAAGCACGACGCTCTCCCACGCGCCCGGCTCGCCGATGATGCAGGCGTCCGGCGCGGGCATCGCCGCAGCGAGAAAATTCGCTCCTGGCGAGTGCGCCTCCTCTCCGACGCCACCGATCACTGTGACACGCAGGCCGTCCAGCACTCCCGCGTCGTATGCGCGGGATGTCGCCGCCACGAAGGTCGCGAGCGGCCCCTTCGCGTCCACGCTGCCACGGCCATAGAGCAGGTCCCCCTCGATGCGCACTGGCACGACGCCGGGGACAGTGTCGATGTGCCCAAGTAGGACGATGTGCACCGGCCCATCACCAACGGAGCCAACGGCATTGCCGATGCTGTCGATGTGCGTCAACAGGCCGCGCCGCGCCATCTCCGTGCATAGGTACGTCACCGCCGCGCGTTCATCGGGGTTAACGCTCGGTATCGCGATGAGATCGCGCAGTAAGGCGACATCCTTGGTGGCGGGTGTTGCGTCACTCACGGCTGCTCGTCCCCGCGAGGTGCGCCCCACGGCGCGCGGCGGAGAGGACGTACTCGGCAATCGCCCCGGCGATGTCCGCCCCCGTCGCGACCTCGGTCTCCCGGAAATCGACGGAGTAATTCACCTCGGCCACGAGCGGGCCGCGCTCCGGGTGCTCCATGATGTCCACCGCGAGCACGCCGCCGATGTACCCGGCGATGGCGCGCGAGGCGCGCATCGCGACATCGTAGATCGCATTCGACGCCTCGACGGGTTCGACCTTCAGGTGCCGGTTCGAGCCGATGCGCCACCCGCCGCCGCTGCGCGCCTCGACGGAGAGCACCTGGCCGCCGACGACCGTCGCGCGCAGATCGCGCCCCGGCTTCGGCACGTACTCCTCGATGTAGAAGACCTCGTGGTGCGCCGAGCCGAGCGTCGCCTTGTGCTCCAGCACCGCCTCCGCCGCATCGCGATCCTCGATCAGCGAGACGAGTTGCCCACCCGTGCCGATGATCGGCTTGAGCACGACGGGGTAGCCGATCTGCTCCATCGCCTCGACCGCCGCCTTCGGCGAGAAGGCGATACGCACGGCGGGCACCGGCACCTCGGCCTCGTTCAGCACCGTGCTCTGCCGCAGTTTGTTGCTGCACAGGTTAATCACGGCGGGCGTGTTG
>JBBSII010000549.1:0-3551 GCA_038232175.1 Thermomicrobiales bacterium | reverse complement strand
GCCCCGGCGGCGGCGAGTATCTGCGTCGCCTGCTCGGTGGACCACCCGACGGTGTTCGCCGCGAGCAGCGCATCCTCCTCCACGAGCGCGGGCAGGAGCGCCCGTGCCGCCGGGCCGAATGGGACGCCGAACGCCGCCATGCCGACAGCGAGCGCGATGGCCAGTGGCGCACTGTGCGTGACGGCGAGAGCCGCAGCGAGCGCGGCGCGGGCGAGATCGGCGGCAATCATCACCCCTCGGCGGTCGTAGCGGTCTACAAGGACGCCGGCAATCGGCCCGACCGCGAGGGTGGCGGCGATCTGCGCGAGGGCGAGGGCAGCGAGGGTGACGCCGGAGCCGGTGAGACGGAAGAGCAGCACGACCAACGCGACATAGTGGAGCGTGTCACCGAGGTTGGAGATCACCTGTGCCAGCCACAGCGGGCGATACCGGGCGCTCCCGAGGATGCGGGCATAGGGGTGAAAGAGACCAACGAAGCGCACGGCGCGGGGGTGGGAGGGTGCCGGATCTTCGCTGTCCGTCATGAAGCCTCACTCCGGTGCGGTGCCATTGGGCGCGAGTGTCGCGCGGAGCCACGCCGCCGCCGCCGAGTGTACCGCGTAATGCGCCCAGATGCCCCGCCGCTCGACGGAGACGAGACCTGCCTCGCGCAGTATCCTGAGGTGATGGGAAACGGTGGCCTGCCCGACCCCGGTGGCGGGGACAAGGTCGCAGACACAGACGGCGTCACCCGCGTGCAGGAGCGTCAGCAGAAGCGTCAGCCGCGTCTCGTCGGCCATCGCCTTGAACCGCGCGATGTGCTCCGCACTCGGTCGTACGACGGTCGCTGCGGGGGCGCAGGAGGCGTCCGCAATGATGGGAAGCACGGTCGTCGCGCTATCGTCTGTCGCTCGCATTCGTGTCCTCCTGCTTCGCCACGTGTTGCGCGCGATGTGTCTCGATAAAGGGCGTGAGCCGCTGCGCAAGTCCTTCTCGGACATGCCGAAATGCGGCCAATCGCTCCGTGTCCGTCCCCTCGATGGCCGAGGGATCCGGGAATGACCAGTGGATGCGCTCGGTGTCGCCGGGGAAGACCGGGCACGCATCGTTCGCCCGATCGCAGACGGTGATGACGACATCGAAGGGTTGTCCAGCGAAGTCGCTCAGATGCTTGGAGGATAACCCGCATGTAGCGATGCCGCGCTCCGCCAGCGCCGCCCGCGCGAGCGGGTGAACGCGCGTGACCTCCGTTCCCGCGCTGAAGGCGGCGAAGTCGTCGCCGCCCATGTGGCGGAGCATCGCCTCCGCGATCTGGGAGCGGGCGCTGTTGTGCGTGCAGAGAAAGAGGACACGGATCGGTTCCGTCATTTTGGTGCTCCCGTCGCGATGAGACGATAGGCCCATGCGCCCGCGATTGCGCCGAGGATCGGGCCGACAATGTAGACCCATAGGGACGTGCCCGTGCCGCTGATGAGCGCGGGCGCGAGCGAGCGCGCCGGGTTCATGCTCGCGCCGCTGATCGGCCCCGCGAACATCGCCTCCAGCCCGACCGTGCCGCCAATCGCGAATGCCGCCGCCCGCGTCACCGCCCGCGTGTCGGTCGCGACCGATGTGATGACGAACATCAGGAAGAAGGTGAGCACCCCTTCGAGTACGAGCGATTGTGCGTCCGACCCGCGCGGGAGCGTCGTGCCGAGGTGGGCGACATTGCCGAACATCCCCCGCAGGAGCGCGCTTGCCACAGTTGCGCCGCCGCCCTGCGCGATGAGATAGGGCAGCACCCGTCGCAACGGGAAGTGGCGTGCGGATGCGAAGGCCAGCGTCACTGCGGGGTTGAAGTGCGCGCCGGAGATGTGCCCGACTGCGCTAATCATGACGAAGATGATGAGCCCGAAGGTGATTGCGACGCCGACATGCGTCACCGCACCATCCGTCGTCGTGTCGATCATGACCGCGCCCGTCCCCGTGAAGACGAGGGCGAATGTCCCAATTGCCTCCGCGAGCGCGGGTTGCAGCAGCGCGCGGCGGTCTGATCGATCGATAAGCGGGCGAGTGCGCGGGTGAACGGTCGTGGCGGTCATCGGTCACATCCTCGTATTGATTCACATCACTTCGATCTACGTCAATATATTGGTCATGTGGCGACGTGTCAATGGGCTGAAGTGTGAGGGGATAACGTTCACTCCCAGCGGACGACGAGTTCATCGAGGGGCAGGCGCGGGCGGCGCTTCGGGTCCTTCGCCGCGTAGCCGATTGGGAAGAGGGCGTGCGGTACGAGGCTGTCCGGCAAGTCCAGCGCGGCGCGGACGGTCTCCGGGCAGAAGAGCGGGGCGCACATCCAGCCCGCATCCAGCCCCGCCTCGTACGCCGCGAGGAGCACGTTCTGCGCCGCCGCGCCGAGGCTCTGGATCGCCATCAAACTCTCCGCCGTCTGGCGCGCGGCGTCCGGGTAATGGTCGAGATCGTCTATATAGAGGCAGAGCAGGATCAGCGCGGGGGCGGTGCGGATGCGGTCGTGCGAGTTGGCGAGGCGCTTAGCGACGACAGCGGGCGGTTCGTTGTCCATCGCGAGCGTTTGCTGCCAGGTGTCGCCCATTGCGTCCGCGAGTCGCGTCTTGATCTCCGGGCGCGTGATGACCGCGAAGCGCCACGGCATCCGTCCGTGCGGCGAGGGCGCCCAGCGCGCCGCCTCCAGGATGCGCTCGATCAGGGCACGTGGCACCGGGTCGGGCCGGAAGGCGCGCACCGAGCGACGGCCCCGCACGAGCGCCGCGAAATCGAGCCGCCGCGCCGGTTCGGCCCCGCTATCCGTCGCATCGGGCCGTGATTCCCAGAAGCGGGTGTGCT
This sequence comes from Thermomicrobiales bacterium, assembly GCA_038232175.1. Taxonomy (GTDB): domain Bacteria; phylum Chloroflexota; class Chloroflexia; order Thermomicrobiales; family JALYUS01; genus JALYUS01. The sequence goes on along the minus strand of JBBSII010000549.1, from coordinate 725 downwards.
GCGGCGCGATGCGGATGATTGGCTGGTCTTCAATCGGCATCTCGTGGTACTGCGGGTACTTCGCCCGCAGCAACGCGACCGCCCGCGCGTGTTCCTCGCTTTCATCCGTGATGAGCGTTGCCCGACCACGGACGAGCAGGTAGGAGAGTTGCGCCCAGTCTTCGCGGTAATCATCGACGACGAGCGCCACATCCGGGCGATTGAGAATATTCTGGACACGCTTCAGCGCGGTTGGAGCGACCTGTTTCGGCTTCGCGTCCAGCGCGGAGTAGATCATCGCGCCATCCGTCGCGTAGCAGATTGGTACGACGGAGGGGAGGTTGTCGGCATCGACGGTCGTCAGGCGGGCGACACGGTGCGCCGCGAGGTACCGCCAGGCGCGCGCATCGATGGGTGAGGGTGTGGGCATGACGGTGAATGCTCCTCCTGAACGTGAGTGCTATCTGTCGGACGTGCTGAGTATGCAATGCTGCCTCTGGACGATGGGGCTAAGCCATCGTCATGATACACTCATCGTGACAAGAGGTGATGAGAAGACATATCCCATTAGCACAACGGATGAACAGCAGAATAGGGGAGGAAAGAAACCAAGCGTGAATAATGCACGACTTGCTTATGCCGCGCGGACGTTGCGGACTGATCGTGTTCATGGCGCGATGGAGTTGGCCGCCCGCGCGATTGACCTCGCGACGGAACTCGTTAATGACGATCCTGCCGCAGACATC
>JBBSII010000548.1:0-3555 GCA_038232175.1 Thermomicrobiales bacterium | reverse complement strand
CTGCGGCGCGCGTGGCCGTGGGCGGGCCTCGCCTTCGCCGCCGCCTACCTGACTCGACCGGAAGGCGCGGGCCTCTGGGCCGTGACGCTCGGCTGGCTGGTCTGGGGTGTGGTGTCACCGACGCTGCTTTCCCGGTTCGGGAAACGCGCGGCACGCCCTTTGACTGCGGACGGCGCGTGGCACGACGCCCCACCCAAGGCCCACGCATTCCTTTCGTTCGCGCTCCCGTTCGTGGTGATCGCCGGGGCGCACGAAATCTGGCGGCTGATCTACTACGGCGAGCCGCTGCCGAACACGTTCTACGACAAGGTTGGCTCCACAACGCAGCAGGTGCGCCGTGGTCTCGATTACGTCACCGGCAGCCTGCCACAACTGCATCCGTTCGTGCTCGCCGGGCTGATTGCGCTGCTGCTCGTCCCGTCCGTTGTCGTCTGGAACCGTGCCGCGCGCTACCTCGCACTGCTGGTTGCCGCATTCGTCGGCTACATCGTCCTCGTTGGGGGTGACTTCATCGGGCCGCGATTCCTCTTTCACATCCTGCCCCTGGTCATCGTGCTCGTGGTGGCGGGGATGCGGTCGCTCCTCGACGTGCCGTGGCGCATCGCGCGCCGTACAAGCGTGGATGGCTGGCTCCACGACGCGGGCAGCGCTTCCCCCCTCGCCGCGCTCTCGGTGGCGCTGCTCGCGTTCTGGCTCTTCGTGCCGCTGGCCCCGCTGAGCACCTTCATCACCCAGCGCCCCGCGAGCACGCACATGCGCGAGGCGACCGGCCTCACCGCGCTCGGCGAGTACCTGCGCGCGAACGCCCCGCCGAATGCGACGCTCGCCATCGACGCGGCGGGCGCGGCCCCGTATTTCAGCGGCCTCTCCACCATCGACATGCTCGGCCTCAGCGATTACCACATCGCGCATTCGGTGGCCGCGTCGGGTGCCGGCGTGCCCGGCCATGAGAAGACCGACCCGCCCTACGTTCTCGCGCGCCAGCCGACATACATCGCGGTCGGCATGAGCAAGTTGACCAGCGGCGGGCGACCAGGGCGCGGCCTCGACGTGCCCGGTTTCGACGCGCAGTACGCGCGCGTCGCGGTGGTGCAGATGAACGCGACCGTCGTCTCGCCGAGCCTCGTGCTCGTCGTAACGTCAGAGACGGATGTGCAGGCGGCAATTGATCGCGGGTACACCTACGGGCTGTACCGGCGCCGCTAGCGCCGCCCTCGCGCACGACCGATCCGCGATGTAGCATGGGCGGCAGCGATCTGCCGTGGGTGAGGGGAGGAGCACGGGTTGGACGGGGAAGGGAAACTACCGCTCGCGGGCGTCAAAATCGTCGATCTCACGCGGGTAATGACGGGGCCGTACTGCACGATGATGCTCGCGGACATGGGCGCGGAGGTCATCAAGGTCGAGCAACCGGGCAGGGGCGATGACACCCGCGCGTGGGGGCCACCATTCACGCATGGCGAGGCGAATTATTACCTGAGCGTGAACCGCAACAAGCGCTCCATCGCGCTCGATCTCAAGAGCGACGGCGGCAAGGAAATCCTCTGGAAACTGATCGCGGGGGCGGATGTTTTCGTTGAGAACTTCAGCCCCGGCACGATCGGCCGTCTCGGTTTCGACTACGCGGCGGTCGCGGCGGTGCGTCCAGCGATCGTCTACTGCTCGATCTCCGGCTTCGGGCAGACGGGGCCGGGGCGCAACTGGACGGCGTACGACCTGATCCTCCAGGGGATGAGCGGCATCATGAGCCTCACCGGGCAGGAGGACGGCCCGCCCACGCGCGTCGGCATCCCGATTGCGGACATGACCGCCGGGATGTTCGCCGCGTACGCCATCGTCGCCGCGCTCTACCGCAAGGCGAGCGGCGGCGGCGGTGAATTTATCGATGCGTCGCTGCTCGGCGCGCAGGTCTCGATGCTGACGTACTACACCGTCAACTACCACATGAACGACATCATCGCGCGGCGCGTCGGCAACCGGCACCAGACCATCGCGCCGTACGATGTCTACCCGACCGCCGACGGCTTCATCTCGCTCGCGGTCGGGAACGACGCGATCTGGGGCCGACTGTGCACCGTGATGGGCTGGGACGAACTCGCGCGCGACCCCCGCTACGCGCGCAATCCCGACCGCATCGCGCGCGTTGAGGAACTGACGGCGCTCATTGGCGCGCGATTCCAGACCATGACGACGGCGGCGCTGCTCGAACTGCTCGGTTCCGTGAACGTCCCGTGCGGCCCGATCTCGTCAATCGATGAGGTCTTCGCGAACTCGCAGGTGCACCACGAACGCCTCGCGCGCACCATCGAGCACCCGATCATCGGCCCGCTCACGGTGCCGGGGATGCCCTATCACCTGCGCACAGCCGATCTGGAGGTGACCCTCCCGCCGCCCCTGCTTGGCGAGCACACGGAGGCAATCCTGCGCGAACTTGGCTTCGATGACGCGGCGGTCGCGGCGTACCGTGCCGATGGCGCGGTGGCGTAGCGGGCTGGGTCGAGGAGCCAATTGAACCGCAGAGGCGCAGAGGACGCAGAGGAACGCAGAGGGAAAAGAAAGAGAAAAACCTTCTTCTCGTCTCCTCCTCCTCCCTCTCTGCGTCCTCTGCGCCTCTGCGGTTCATTCGGTTTCGTCCCCGCCGTCAGGGTCGCCGCCCGCTTCGAGGTGGAGTAGTCGCTGGTCGATCTCCGCGTTGAGGGACTGGTAAACCGCGCGGGTGATCGCGCCACGGTTGCGGAGTGAGAGCAGGGCGTCCTTCTCGGCCTGCAATGCTTTGCGGTGGGCGATCAGGAGTCGTTCGGCGCGCAGGTCCTCCGCCGAAACTTGCAAGCCCGCGAGGTCGGCGCGGAGCGTTGCCGCCCGCCGCTCGTACGCGCCGCCCAGTTCCGCGTAGGCATCGGGCGAAATCTCGCCCGCCTCGTTCGACTCGCTGAGCACGCGCCGCGCCGCCTGTGCCGCGACGAGCTGGCCTTGCAACCGCTCGAACGCGAGCAGGTGCGCCGACTTCCCCGTGCCACTCAGGCCGAGCCGCGCGACGAGCGGGCGGATCGTCAACCCCTGCACCAGGAGCGTGAAGACGACGATGCCGAAGGTCATCAGGAGCACCGTCGAACGTTCGGGCACGTCCGCCGCCGGGATGCTGAGCGCCGCCGCGAGCGCGACCGCCCCGCGCAACCCCCCCCAGACGATGACGTGCTGGAACGGCACCGGCACGCGGTCGGCGGGCGACGCGCGCAGGTTCGTGTACCCGCTGACCACGTAGACGACGAGCGCGCGACTGACGATGATGCCGACGATTGCGGCGAGCATCAGCGGCACATCCGACCCGTCAATGCTCGTGCCGTGCACCTGCAAGCCGATTAGGAGGAAGATGAACGAGTTCGCGAGATAGCCCGCGAGTTCCCATGTGTCGTGCATCGAGACGCGCGTCGCGGCGGACATGCTGGCGCGCGAGGCGTAACTACCAATCACGAGGCCAAGCACCACGACGGCGATGACGGGCGATGCCCCGATATCGGCCCCGCGCACCACTGTGTGCACGCGCTCGCAGAGGAT
>JBBSII010000547.1:0-3557 GCA_038232175.1 Thermomicrobiales bacterium | reverse complement strand
CAGCGGATGGCGATCAGCGAATGTCGGCAAGACCCCCGATGATATGGCGAGGCGTCCCCCGCCAGCCTGTGGTGCCAACAAGGGACGCGCGCGCCCCGCCAGGGGTGGGTCCGAGCGGATCGGGGCGGCGCACAGGCACATCCCGATCCACCGGCGGTGCGCACGGTATCGTTCAGGGGCCACAGGCGCGCACCGCCCGTGGCCCCGCACTCCGGGTCAGTCGCGGGGCTGCCGCGCTCCCGCAGACTTCGGCGCTCGGGCGACGCGACGGCGGGACAGCGCGCCCAGCGTCGCGGTAGCGAGGATGAGCAGCCCGAGGGTGCCGATCATCCCCGCGAGACCGTGACCGCCACCCGCCGTCCCGTAGCCGCCGCCCGTGTTCGGCAGGCCGGGCATGGTCGGGGCAGGTGCTGCGGGAGCGGACGGCGCGACGACATGCATGACGCCGGTCAGCCCGAAGTATTTCTGGGCTCCGGGACCGAAGAAGTCGTAGTCGCCCGGCTGGTCCGGCGCGGTGAAGACGAAGAAGGCATCCTCCTGCGGCTTCACCATGTCCGCCAGTTCGATCGCCCCCGCAGGGAGCATGACGACGACGCCCGTGGGGAGGATATCGGCGTTGATGATGTGCATGGCGACCCGCTGACCGGCAGGCACGGTGAATTCATTCGGGTGGTAATTGAGATCGCGGACCCGCAGTTCGACGACCATCGCGCCGGCCGGCGCACTCGGCGCCCCCGCAACTTTCTTCGGCGCACCGACCGCGACCTGCTTGGGTGTCGCCGTCACGATGTTCGGCCCGGGCTGCCCCGCCTGTGGCAGCGCGAAGGCGATCAGCGCGTCGCCGGGCGGCGAGGCCGCCTTGCCGGCATCCTTCCGCTGCCGGAAGTTCCCCCCGAAGGCCATCACGACGTATTCGCGACCGTTGATCACGTAGACCGCCGGCGAACCGTTCGCGCCGCCCACGCCGGGCATGTCGGTCTTGAAGTTCCACAAGACCTTGCCGGTCCTGGCGTCGACCGCGTTGAACTTGCCGTTGTCCTCGCCGAAGAAGACCAGATCCCCCGCCACGACCGTCCCGGTGACGGTCTTCTCGGGTGTCTTGATCTGCCAGGCGAGCTTGCCGGTCGTCGTATCCATCGCGTCGAACAGCCCGTACTGGTCGATCCCCGGCACCTTGCCGAAGCCGGTCGAGCCGAGGCTATTGACGATCTCCGGCTGGGCGCGGTAGTTCCAGGGTTCGTAGCCGCCCGCCGGGATATAGGCGTACTTCGTGCGCGGGCTGTAGGCTCCCGCGCCCCATTCCGGCCCGGACTCGTAGCCGGGCTGGATCAGCGTCGGCTCCTCGTGCGGCGGCGTCCACATCGGCCCGGCGGTGAAGCCGGGCGGCACCGCCGCCACGGACTGCGGAATCAGCGGCTCGGTCGCCGGCATCGGCTGGGTCGGGGCGGGGTGCTGCCAGGCCGGCTCGGTCGGCACGGGCACCTCGGTCACGTCGTAGAGCGGCTTCCCGTCGCGCCGGTCGAGGACGAAGTAGTTGCCATTCTTGTTCGCGTGGCCGAGCGCCGGGATCTGCTGCCCGCCCCGCTCCAGGGGGAAGAGGTGCGCTGGTTGCGCCGTGTCATAGTCCCACAGGTCGTGGTGGACCTCCTGGAAGTGCCAACGATACTGGCCGGTGTTCAGATCGAGCGCGACGATCGACACGCTGTACAGGTTCTGACCGGCCCGCTCCGAGCCGTTCTCGTTGGGCGCGGCGTTGCCAGTCTGGATGTAAACCAGGCCGAGTTGCGGGTCGACGTTCGGCGTGGTCCAGATCGTGCCGCCGCCGGTCCGCCAGGAGTCGCCCGCCCAGGTGTCGTTCCCCGGCTCGCCCGTGGCCGGGGTGCTGTAGAAGCGCCACAGGCGCTTGCCGGTGTCGGCGTCGTAGGCGGAGAAGTGGCCGCGCTTCTCGAATTCGCCACCGGAGGCCCCGATCAGCACCTTCCCGTCGACATACTGCGGGGCCATCGTCTCGGAATACTTATCCTCCCAGCGATCGACCGCGACCTTCCAGGCGACCGCGCCCGTCTTGGCGTCGAGGGCGACGAGGGTCGCGTCGAGTTGGCCGACGAAGACCTTGCCCTTCCCGACCGCCACGCCGCGATTCGTCTGACCGCAGCAGAGGGCGATCTTCGCCAGGGCCGGCATGTCGGGGTTGTAGGTCCACTTGAGCGCGCCGGTCGCCGCGTCGATCGCGAAGACGTGGTTATGCGGGGAGGAGAGGTAGAGCGTCCCGTCCACGATGATCGGCTGCGACTCGAACGAGGTCAGCTCGCTCATGACCGTCGTGTGGAAGATCCAGGCCGGTTGCAATTGCGCGACATTCGCGGGCGTGATCTGATCGGTGTTGACGTAGCGCATACCGCCGGGGTCATTGCCGTAATAGGGCCAGTCGAGCGCCGTGGCCGGAGCCTCGGCACCGCGGACGGTGGGGACGCCGAATGCCACCAGGGTCGGGAGGAGCAGGGCCAACAAGCCTGTCAACCTGAGCATCCGAGCCGCGCGATGCCCTCTTCGGCGCACCTCCTCGACGCTCACCCTCTTCCCGGAACAGCGCCCATGTGTCGTGCTGGATACGCGATCCTCTGGTTCCACCAGGTGCCTCCTCTGCTGCTTCGTTCATAACGGGCCGCGCTGAGAATCGTGAGGATTGTACGGATCCCTCTCGCCATGACGCGGCGGCACGAGCGAGCGACCACCGGACGAACGTGCGTGCCGCCAGGCAGCCACCATCTGGCCGCCCGGCGCGATAGCGCAGGCTGCGTCGCGGCATAGTCTAGGAGTCGATTGACGAAACGTCAATTAAAGTACGCGAACGGCCGCGACGTCCAGCGTCACGACAGTGAGGACGACGGAGTGTCCAATTGGGGTCTAGCCTAGTCTGACTGTCAGACTGTGCGGTATTCCTGTCAGAGTAGCGTCGTTCTCGCACATGTCTGACATGTGCGGCCGCATGGTCTCTGCCCCTAGTCTGACACGCTCTTCGAGATAGTTACTTCCAAATGGCGCGCTGAAAGCCTTCCTACGCGATGGAATAGCGGCAAGAGGGGGAAATCAACCCGTTCCCGCCCATAGATCGCCCTGCGTGGCGCTGAGTGGCCTTCCTGAGCATTGTGGCATCGTTGGGGGCAGCGGGTAGAATCTTCTGATGACATGGATTACTGATCTGGCGAATGATGACCGCCCCTCGGTGTCGCTCTGGATACGCGGTGTCTTTCTGTTCGCCGACGGACGCAGGATCACACGGACGGTACGCGCGGCTGCGGTGATTGCGGCCGATGATGAGGAACGGAAGGCGGTGCTCGCCTATGAGTTAGTCGAAGAGTTGGAGCACGCAGGGCATGCCTTCCCGGAAGGCCATGCGCTCCTGGTTGAACTGCTCGGCGTGGCGACAGGGTGAGCGTTTTGCACGACGGCACATGGCACGCGGCTTGCTCCCTTCCCTTTGTCGTCGTCCAGTCTCTTCGTGAAAGGGAGCATGCCGATGCTTTGGGCGATTGTCGCAATCCTCGTCGTTCTCT
>JBBSII010000546.1:0-3569 GCA_038232175.1 Thermomicrobiales bacterium | reverse complement strand
GGCCCTTCGGACTGCGCGCCTCCCCGAACTTCTACAACACCGAGGAGGAAATCGACCGCCTCCTTGCCGCGCTCCCGGACTAGGGGAACGAAGATCAACCACAGAGGCACAGAGGACACAGAGAGAGAAAAGAAAATAAGAAATGGGGCCTTCTCCCTACTCTGTGTCCTCTGTCGGGTGCCCTCTGGGCAGATGTGGCTACATACTTCCCCCGCTCCGCGTTCTTCGCACCCGCGCGGCGCTGTGATTTCGTGAACGCAGATGAACGAAAGGGGAGATGTCCCGTGCGAATCCTGGCAATCTCCGGGAGCCTCCAGCCCCGTGGAACGATCACGACCCTCGTGCGCGCGACGATGGCGCTCGCTCCCGAGGGCGCAGGCATGGAGTTCACCCTCTACGACGGCTTGTCCGACCTCCCGCATTTCAGCCCTGACCGCGACCGCGACGGCGACGACCCACCCGCGCCCGTCGCGAACCTGCGCGCGCTGCTCCGGGCGGCGGACGGCGTGCTCATCTGCACGCCGGAGTATGCGTATGGGATGCCGGGTTCCCTGAAGAACGCCTTCGACTGGATCGTCTCCTCGGGCGAGTTCGTCAACAAGCCGGTGGCGGCAATCGGCGCCTCCCCGTACCCCACGGGCGGTGCGCGGGCGCACGCATCGCTGCTCCTGACGCTGACTGCGGTGAACGCGGAAATCGCGGATGGGGGAACGCTGACCATCCCGCTCGTCCGCACGAAGATGGATACCAACGGTGCGGTGACAGACCTCACGACCGCGCAGGCGCTCGGGTCGGTTCTCGATGCCCTGGCGCGGGCGATTCGCGCGCACTGATGCAACGCGGGCCACCGGAGATCAACCTCCGTGTGCTTAGAGCGTTTTTTGTAGCAACTGCATTGGCCAACTTCCCCGGTATCGATACAATTGCACTTCGCTTACGTGCGGCCACTCCGCTCGTAAATGTCCCGTCGCGTCGGGGGGATGTGCACGTTGCCGCTCGCATCCGGCTTCGCGAGGAGCGCCTGATAGATGCTGACCCGCTCGTGCGCGAAACTGTACGCGCACCCCGCCATGTAGAGACGCCAGACGCGGTAGGTCTCCTCGCCGACGAGGTCCTTCGTCTCCTCCTCGTGCGCTTCCAGCCGGGTGACCCAGTGGCGGAGCGTCCGCGCATAATGCTCGCGCAGGCTCTCAACATCGCGCACCTCCCACCCGGCGCGTTCGGCCACACCGAGCGATTCACTGATCGGCATCAACTCGCCATCCGGGAAAACGTGATTCCAAACGAATGAGTGTCGGGCGTCCAGCTTCCGGCTCAGTCGCCCGAGGGCAGGGAGCGGGAAGTCATGCTGCTGCGCGATCCCGTGGTTCAGAAAGAGACCCCCGCTCTTCAACAGCCGGTGCGCGACGGAGAAATATTCCGGCAGCCGCGCGCGCCCGACGTGCTCGAACATCCCGATGCTGACGACCTTGTCGTACTGCACACTGGCTGGCAGGTTACGGTAGTCGTCCAGCGCGATCCGGGCATGCTCGGTGAGACCCGCCCGCGCGATTCGCGCGCGTGCCATTGCCGCCTGCTGCGCGCTGATCGTCACGCCGGTCGCGTCAACTCCGTACCGCTCGGCGGCGAAGAGTGCGAGGCCGCCCCACCCGCAGCCAATGTCGAGCAATCGCTCGCCGGGCCGGAGGCGCAATTTGCGGCAGATCAGGTCGTACTTCGCCTCCTGCGCGGCGTCGAGGTCCTCCACCCCCGTCTCGAAATACGCGCAGGAGTACGTCATCCGCCGGTCCAACCAGAGGGCATAAAAGTCGTTCGAGACATCGTAGTGGTAGCGGATTGCCTCGCGATCCCGCTGCCGGGAGTGGGCACGACCGCCCAGACGCGCCGCACCGCGCGCGGTTGAGGATGCGGCGGTGGCCTTGGGGAGTTGCCGGAGGAGTTTCAGGAGTTCCAGCGTCGTCTTCGGGGTGCGGGGCATCGCGCCGACGATGTCGTTCACTTCGCACGCAGCCTCGATGTCACCGATGATGTCGAAGTCACCGAAGATGAACGCCTCACCGACCGTCCGTTCCGTCGGCGGGAGGAACATCCGCCGCAGCGCGCCGGGGTGGTTGAGGGCGATGGTTACGGCGGCGCTCTCCGGCGCATGATCGGGCCAGCTCGTGCCATCCCAGAGACGGAAGGCAACGCGCTCCGGCGGCGATGCCCCAAATAATCGTTGCAAAATTGCGCGCGTGATTGCGGCGGCATTGGTGCCAGGGTCACGGGGCGGCGGGGTGTGGAGTGGAGTGGGGGCTGGGGGAATAGGGCGGGTCATTACCATCGGGCTTCCTCCGCTCAAGAAGACGATGACCGAGTAGCGCCAAACGATACCGCGCGATGACCGTGCAATCGGCGGGTACTAAAGAATAGCGTCACGCAGCGGCAACTTTATTCCCGAAACCTTCTCGGTAGTAGGTGGACGTACACACCCTCCCTCCCCTATACTGCGTGCGATACGGGCGGCAGCGGTTTCTCGGTGCATCCGCGACACTCGCGCTCGTCGGCTCAGCGAGTGTGCGGGTGTGGCTCATCCCGATCCTCATCACGGATTGCTCCACGCCGCACATTCGTCACTTCCGCCGAGGCCGCGCCGATCTTCGCATGCATCTGGGACGCCCCGTACACCCTCGTAAAACGCGCCACCGCATGACCGTAGAGGAGAGACCCATCCCGTGAAGATCGCGCGCGTGACGACGACGGTGATCTCCATCCCGCGCACCACGACGCTCGCGACGGCGTACGGCAGTCGCGACGACGCGACGACCGTGCTGGTTGAACTGGAGACGGATGACGGCACGACGGGCGTCGGGCAGACCCCGGTCGATCCGCCCCACTTCGGCGCGGCGGGCATCAAGACGAACATCGACGCCTACCTCACCCCGGCGCTGATCGGGCAATCACCGCTCGACATCGAGCGGCTGCACGTTGCGATGCGGCGGGCGCTCCCCGGCCACCTCCCGACGCGGGGCGCGGTCGATCTCGCCCTGTGGGACCTGAAGGGGAAGGCGCTCGGCATCCCGGTCTATCAACTGCTCGGCGGGCGGGTGCGGGAGGGCATCGCGCTCATGGTGATGGTGCCACACGGGGAGCCGGAGGCGATGCACCGCGCGACGCGGGAACTGCTCGCCACACCCTACCCCGCGCTCAAGGTGAAGATCGGCATGGGCCTCGCGGACGATCTCGCCCGCTATCGCGCCGTGCGCGAGGCGGCGGGCGACCGCGCGCTCATCCAGGTGGACGGCAACAGCGGCTACTCGCTCAGCCAGGCGCTCGTGGCGCTCGGCGCGATGGAGCGGATCGGCGGGCTTGGCATGATCGAGCAGCCCGTCGCGCGGGTCGATGAACTCGCGGCCCTCGCGCGCCACTTCCCCGTGCCCGTGATGGCAGATGAGTCCATCGAGGGGCCGGATTCACTCCTCGACATCATCAGGCGAGAGGCGGCGCAGGCGGCGTTCCTGAAGATCACGAAGAACGGCGGGCTGCTCGGTGCGCTGAAGATCGCGCACATCGCCGAGGCGGGCGGTATC
>JBBSII010000545.1:0-3576 GCA_038232175.1 Thermomicrobiales bacterium | reverse complement strand
TGTTGTGTCGTGCCCGTCGCGTTCAGTGCGTCGCGCGTCCGCCCATCAATCGTGCTCGTTTCTCCGAAGATCATCCCGACGGTCAGGCCGGACTCGGGAAACCGGACGTGCCGCTTGATGCCCGTCGTGAATCGCCCGACGACATTGTGCCGGACATCCGCCGCCGTCTCCGCGTCGCTGCGCTGCTCGACGCGCGCCCACTGCGCGTAGAGTGAGCCGTCCGCATCCCGCCACCAGCCCTGGCGGATCAGCGCCGCGCCACCGACCACGACAACATCCCCGCGCTCGACAACGGGGTAGGAGGGAAGGGTAGTGCGCAACGTGGCGTGCGCGGGCTGCCAGCCATGGTCTGTCCGCGCGGCGAAGACGACAATCGTGCCACGTACCCGCTCGCCCTGCTCCTGCGGCCACGTCTCCACTGTGCCCCGGATGGCATTCGTCGCCTCGTTGGGCCAGACAATCGTGGACGGCGGCGCCGCGGTGAGATGCCAGAGTGTCGCGGCCAATGCACCTATCATGACCGCCGCGAGCCACACGGCGCTCATCCGCGTGACCAGCGCGAGCAGGAGGAGCGCGCCCGCGAGCAGCGCCAGCATCGCCCACGCATGATGCCGCTCCGGCCCGATCGCGTTGCCGAGAAGGATCGCGCCGCATGGCCAGAGGATTGGCGGGACGGTGCGCGCGGGCGACCCGAGTGATGGAGCGCCGCGCGCCGTGATCGCGCCTCCCGTGGCGGCGATCACGGCCCGACGGTGATGCGGTCGCGCAATTGATCGACGGTGCGGGAGGAGATGCCGCGCACGCGCGCGAGGTCCTCGATCTGCTTGTATGGGCCGTTCGCGGTCCGGTCGTCGATGATTCGTTGTGCGAACACCGGCCCGATTGCTGGCAGCGCCTCAAGTTCCTCTCTCGTTGCCGTGTTGAGGTTAATGCGCCCCGCAGCAGAAGTGGCCGGTGGAGAGACGGCAACGCGCGCTGTCGGACGGGGTTCTATCGCCGTAGCGGTCGCGGTGGCGGTTGGTGACGATGTTGATGCGACCACCGTCGCGGGCTTCGCCGTCGCGGTTGCGCTGCGCGCCGACTGGACGGGGATGACATATTCCATGCCATCGCCCACGCGTGCCGCCGGATTCAAGGCGGACCGCTCCGCGCGATCCGTGTACCCGCCCGCCGCGCTGACGAGATCGCTCAGCCGCGCATCGCCGCGCAGCGCATACGCGCCGGGGTTTGTCACCTCGCCGCCGATGGCGACGTGCACATCCGGTTGCCAGCCCTCATCGCTGCGCACGATCAAGTCCGGGGCGTGACGCTGCCGGAGCACGACGTAGGCCGCCGTGACCACCAGCGCGGCGACCGCGCTGAGCACCAACCCCCGTCGCCTCCGGGCTCCGTCCGTCACGCTTGCCCCCTCACGCGCCATTCGTGTTGCATGGATCAGTTGCGCGAGTGTAGAGAAACGTGGCACGATCTGTCAAGAATTGGCATCCGGGCGCGCTCGCGCGGAGAGACTGGGCGGTTTGTATGAATCATGCCGATCACGTCGCGCTCATTCGCGGCGGTGTGGAGTCGGGGTCGGTCGAACCGCAGGAGCCTTCTGCAATGCCGCACGTCTGGGCCGATCTCGGCTCCGGCGGTGGCGCGTTCACGCTCGCGCTCGCGGACCTGCTCGCGCCGGGCGACCGCATCCACTCGGTCGACCGCGATCAGGGGGCATTGCGGTCGCAGGAACGTGCGATGGCGCAGCAGTTCCCGGCGATCACGCTGGAAACGCATCGTGCGGACTTCACGAAGCGCCTTGCGCTCCCGCCGCTGGATGGGATCGTGATGGCGAATGCGCTGCATTTCGTGAAGGAGAAGCGCGCGACGCTGACGCTCGTGCGCTCGTATCTCCGCCCCGGCGGGCGATTCGTGCTCGTGGAGTACAACGCGGACCGGGGCAATCATTGGGTGCCGCACCCGCTCACGTTCGATACATGGTCATGCCTCGCGCGGGAGAGCGGGTTCACCGACACGCGACTGCTTGCGACGGTCCCGAGCCGCTTCCTTGGCGAAATTTTCTCCGCGCTGAGCATTGCCTAGCGGTTAGACCGAGACACTTTCCTTCGGTTCGATCTCCTCGCGTGGCACCCCATCATCAGGGGTCGCGGCAGCGATGCCGAACCGTGCTGCGACATCGGGGGCGTAGCGCGCGAGGTCTTTGCGGAGCCGGAGAAGCGTGAGGTCCTTCGCCTTCGCTTCGAGCATCACGTCGAATGCCAGGTCGGTAGCGGAGCGGAGCAGCGTGACGAACTCGAACGGGTTGACGAAGTCCGCGTGTCCGGTCCAGAGCGGCTGCTGGACCACCGTCTCCATTTTGCCTGTCTTCCGGTTCTTCCGTTGCAGGGAGCGGAACTCCGTCCGTGGCGAGGAGAAGTGCATCTTCGGGCGCACACCCGCAGGCCATGTGCCGACGAACCGCGCGAGCGTCGCTTGCATCTCCAGGTCTTCCGGGTTGTTGCACCAGAAGTGGAGATTGTCGAACACGAGCGGCACGCCGGTACGCTCGTGGATGTCGAGCACGTCCGCCGCGCTGTACCGGATATCATCGTTCTCCAGCACGAGCCGCTGTCGCACCGGTTCGGGCAGGCGCGAGTACGTCTCGACCCACCGCTGACGCCCCGACACCTTGTCGCCGTACGCACCGCCGACATGGATGACGACGACTGCCTCCGGGCCGAGTCCCATGCAGTCGAGCATCGCGGCCTGGCTTTCGAGGTCCCAGATGCTCTTATCCACCACGGCGCGGTTGGGGCTGTTCAGAATGATGAACTGCGACGGGTGAAACGAGAGGCGAACATCGTGCACCCGCGCGCGCTCCCCGAATGCGCGCAACTCGGTCGCGCATTCGACGATCTGGTTGTGAAACTGCGGCAGGCCGGGGTGGGTGACGTACGGTGCGAGGTCGGAGGAGATACGGTACATCGTGATGCCGCGCCGCACGAGGTAATCCATGATCGCATTCAGATAGTCGAGCGAGGTACGCAAGTGGGGGTCGCTCTGCCACCGGCGCGCGTCGTTGCTCTTCACGTCGGGTGCGCCGAGCACCTTCACCGCGAAGCCGAGTCGTTGTGGGCTTGGTGTCATATCTCTTCTTTCTATCGTGGGGATTCGGAGCATGATGCGCGGCGTGGGTTGCGCGACCCTGACAGGATTGCAAGGTGGATACCCGCCGCTTCGCGGGGCGTTGTCACGATTCCCAACGATGATACACCGAGAAAGAGGGAACGGTTTTTCGTTGGCAACGGAACTAAGTATTAAGGAGAAGATTTGATGGAAGCAATTCAGGCAATCGTGATGATCGTGGTGGCGTTTGCGGCGCTTGTGGGCACCCTCTTTGTGGCGCTCGTCGCGGGGCTTGCGGGCGTTGATCGGGCGCGTCGCGCAGATGCGGCACTTCACCATCGATCCGCGCCGCTAATTCAGTTGCCGACGGGACGAAATTCTGCTACGCTAGCCATCGGTTCGCGACGCTGCTCGCGCAATCAGATCGCCCGAAGGCGGCGTAGCCAAGTGGCAAGGCATGGGTCTGCAAAACCC
>JBBSII010000544.1:0-3580 GCA_038232175.1 Thermomicrobiales bacterium | reverse complement strand
GAGGTGGTAGACTGCATGGCACACCTTTCTTTGCATGGTCACGATTCAGCATCGCCACCATACGAAGAAAGGTGTGCTGTGTCACTCACTGACCGCACTCAGACTTTGCAACAGCCCTGCAGAACCCAGAACCCAGAGGCCGGAACCCGGAAGGCGACGGGCCGACTTCTGGCTTCCGGCCTCTTCCCCTCTGGGTTCTGGGTTCTGGCCTCTTCCCCTCTGGGTTCTGGGTTCTGGCCTCTTCCCCGTCCGGCATCCATCTTGCGCGGTCGTCGGCAATGAAAGGAGTGCAACATGGCAGACAAGAGCATCACAAAGGTCAACGCGGCGCATTCGCCGCACGGCACGATGGGGCAGAAGTATCTCGCGGCGGGCGTGCACCTCGGAATGCGCCTGTGGGAGGGCGAGAAGCCGGGCGAGCCGAAACCCGCCGTGACACGGGAGTACGAGACCGTCGGCTACGTCATCACCGGGCGGGCGGAGCTGCACCTTGCGGGGCAGATGGTGCTGCTCGAACCGGGCGACTCGTGGGTCGTACCGAAGGGGTCGTCGCACACCTACAAGATTCTGGAACCCTTCACCGCCGTCGAGGCGACCACCCCGCCCGCGCAGGCGCACGCGCGGGATGAGTAAGCGAGTAGCGAGTAGCGAGTTGAAAGTAACAAGTAACACGGTGTTGTGGCAGTTCCCCTCGTTACTCGCTACTCGTTACTGGAGCAATGCGAGGACATCAGTGGGCGTCTCGGCGAGGGCGTCCGCGAGGGGTTCCAGCTCGGCGCGTGCGTACGGGCCCCAGAGCGCGGCGATGCCCGTCATCCCGGCGGCACGGGCGGCGATCATGTCGTGCGTGCTGTCGCCGACGTACCAACACGATGCGGGCGACAGATCGAGCAACCGCGCGGCGTGCAGGAGCGGGTCCGGGTGCGGTTTGTGCCGCTCGGTGTCATCCTCCACGACAACTACGGACATCTCGCGGTCGAGTAGGAACCGCTCGAAGCTCGGTGCGGCGGAGATGCGCGCCTTGGATGTGATGATCCCCGTCGGGAGGCCGCGCGCGTGGAGGGCCGCCAGCAGATCGAAGATGCCCGGATAGACTGTGACGTAGGTGTCGTGATTGGCGAACATGTAGGTGCGATAGGTCGCGAGTAGTTCCGCCCCGCTGCCGGGCGCGATCCGCTCCAACTCGTTGGTCAACGAGCGGCCAATCGTCGGAATAATCGCCTCACGCGGCAGTGGCGTGCCGAGATGTTCCGTTGTCGTGTGCTGGAATGACCGGACGATCAATTCGATGCTGTCGATCAGCGTGCCGTCGAGATCAAAGAGGATGGCTCGAGGCAGTGCACCGAGGGCCACGCGATCCGGCTTCTGGCTTCTGGCTTCTGGTTTCCGGCTACTCAAGGAAATCCTTCAGCCGCTTGGAGCGGGTGGGGTGGCGGAGTTTGCGCAGCGCCTTCGCCTCGATCTGGCGGATGCGTTCGCGGGTGACGCCGAATGCCTTGCCCACCTCTTCCAAGGTGCGGCTGTTGCCGTCGTCTAGCCCGAAGCGGAGGACGAGCACCTGCCGCTCGCGCTCGGAGAGCATATCCAGCACCTCGTCCACCTGCTCGCGGAGCAGGCCGGCCGCCGCACCGTCCTCCGGCGCGATGGCGAGGGTGTCCGGCACGAAGTCGCCGAGGTGACTGTCCTCCTCCTCACCGATTGGCATCTCCAGTGAGACCGGCTCCTGCGAAATCTTGATGATCTCGCGCACGCGCTCCGCCGGGAGGCCCATAATCTCGGCAATCTCCTCGGTGGTCGGCTCGCGCCCCTTCTCCTGCAACAACTGGCGGGAGATGCGGATGAGGCGGTTGATCGTCTCCACCATGTGGACGGGGATGCGGATTGTGCGCGCCTGATCGGCGATGGCGCGGGTAATCGCCTGCCGGATCCACCACGTCGCGTAGGTGCTGAACTTGAACCCCTTGAGGTACTGGAACTTCTCCACCGCGCGGATCAGCCCCATGTTCCCCTCCTGCACGAGGTCGAGGAGGGTCATGCCGCGCCCGACGTACTTCTTGGCGACGCTGACGACGAGCCGCAGGTTCGCCTCCACGAGCCGCCGCCGCGCCTCATCACCGTCCGTCTTGATCCCCGCCCAGTACGCGGAGAGCGCATCGCGCGAGGCGTCCCATCGCACGCCGGCCTGATCGATTCGCATGTCGCGCGGGATGATCTCGAAGTGCATCAGGAGGGGCTTCGCTGTCCGCTGCCACCGCTTCTGCCGCCGCACCGGCGGCTTCTGCAGGAGCGTTTCGCACACCTCCGCAACCTCCGCGACGGGCGGCCACGGGCGGTTCAGCTCGATCGAGTGGCGCAGCGCGTCTGGGAAGAGCGCGAGCGGCAGGAGGCAGAACTCCAGCAGCCGCGACCGGAGCGCCTCCTCCGCCTCCCCGGCGGGCCATTCGCGCCGCTTGGCGACCTCGGCCAGCGCACCCTCCGGGAGCGAGTTGAGTGGCACGACGCCGTCGAAGACCTCGGTGCGCTGCATCGGGAGCGGCTTCTGCCGGATATCCTCGAAGAGCGTCGTGACGACGTGCCAGTTGGCGGCGAGATCGCGGTAGAGGTGGCAGGCGAGTTCGGCCCCGGTCGGGTCGCGCCCCTCCGCGCAATTGCGCAGTCGCTGCTCTTGCCGCACGAGGTAGACGCCCATCTCCATCCGCCGCGCGAGGTCCTGCTCCTCCTCGCCTGAGAGGAGCGGCACGCGCCCGATCTCCCGCAGGTACATCCGCACCGGGTCGTCGGTGGTGAAGCCGGGGAGATCGGCGTCGGAAATCTCGATGGGTGCGGGCTTGCCGCTCTGCGGGTCCGGCGCGGCGGCGCTGTCGAAGACGCGCACGCCCTGCTCACCGAGGTAGGAGATGAGCTGGTCCGTCACCTCGATGCTCTGCTCCGGCGTCGGCAGGGCAGCGAGGATGTCGTCATACGTCGCGTACCCCTGCTCCCGCGCGCGCGCCACCATTTGCGCCATCTCGCGGTCGATGATGAGGTCGGCGGGCAGATCGTCGAACCCGTCCCCCCCCCTTTCGCCCACGGGCGCATCGTCGTCCGGCAGGGCGTCCAGCGTGGCGGGCGCGTCCTCTGGCTCAACCATGGTGTCATCCGTCGCGAATGCGGGCGTCTCGGCGGTGGACATGTCGTCGCGTCGATGGGGTCGGCGTGGATCATCAATCACGATAGGGGGTCTCCAAGGGGAGTTGAAAGCGGTGGTCAACGAGCAATGGGTGTAACGCTCGGCGCTTCCTCTCGGTTCTCAGTCCTCGGTCCTCGGTACTCAGCATTCAGCATTTGCTCCTCTTCCGGTGCACTCTTCTACTACACCCCGCGTGGGAATGCAAGGAAAATCGCCGCAATCATCATCTGTCCGTACAACGGGAAGTAGCCGGTAGCCAGTAGTCGGTTGTCAGTAGCCAGTAGTGAGTGATTTCATCAGTCGTCCATTCGTGGGCATCCAGTAGCGCTGCACAGCCTTCCGTTCCTTTTCTTCCTGGTATGTGTAATGCGACAGTAATAACCCGGTGGTAGGCTCATCCCTGTTTCTAGT
>JBBSII010000543.1:0-3598 GCA_038232175.1 Thermomicrobiales bacterium | reverse complement strand
TCCCGTGCGGCATCGCCCTGCGGACGCCATCGAAGATCGGTTCAACAACGAGGGTCACGGTCACGGATGCACGCGGCGCGAGGTCGAGCGGAAAGACGAGCGCGCCCTCCCCCGATCGGACGGGCACGGGCGTTCCATCGACACGCAGTGCGACGGCCCGGTCGAGCTTCGGGTGGTCGTAGCGCACCAGCAATTCGCGCCGCGCCTCGTCCCATGCCGTCTGCACGCCCGCAGTTAAGGCTTGGATACCGCCTGCCTCCCCATCCTTGCCGGAAAACTGCGCGGAGGTGCTGAGGCCGAGGTCGAACTGCTCGAGGTCCACGAAATCGGCGGCGACGTGCCAGGCGAGATGGAAGCGCGCAGGCTCATGGAGATGATAGTTCGTGACGCGTACCGTCGTCCGCATCCCCTCGTCGAGGATGCGTGTGATCTCGGCGTAGACGGATTTGCCCGGAATGCTGGGGCCTTTCGGCACTTCGGTGTAGGTCAGCATTCCGCGACCGTGCACCGGGCTGGAGGCGAATGTCCGCAGCGGCTGGCCATTCGCGGTCAGATGATCGCGGCAGAGGAGGCGCGTGTTCTCGACATAGAACCCCTCGATGTCATCGCCCGCGACATTACCGTCCAGGTTCGTGATGAGGAGCGATTGCCCGCTATAAAGAAACTGTTGGTTCCCCCGTGCGCGCATCGAAATTCGATGTGTCATTCGAGGCCTTCCTGCGTGCGTCACGCGCGCAAATCCCGCTGATGCCCATGTAGTCGTCGTCATTCCCGTCACATGCCACTATCAGCATACTCGGTATCTCTTACTAATCCCATACAGGCCGGTGACAAAGGACCGACCACGCGATTTCGCGGTCGTTGACGCGCGCACCCTGTTCTGCTACCATTCCTTCTCGCAGCCGTGGTTCTTGGTTGCGCCGTGGGAGTAGTAGGCCATCTTGCAAGCGAGCATCAGACGGTGGGAGTGATGCAGCCGGGCCGAACTCGCCCATGTGTCACGCGGCGATGAATGGATTTCTTGTAGTCGCCGTCGGGTTGGCCGCCGATACCAGGGCCGTCGAGCGGATACCGCACGATCTCGTCGCCGCGCACGCGGGGCTGTAGCTCAGCTGGGAGAGCACCACACTGGCAGTGTGGGGGTCAGGGGTTCGAGTCCCCTCAGCTCCACCACCGCGCGCCGCGCATCGTTGCGGAATCAATCGGGGTGGTACCACGGGAGGTTTTTCCAAGCCCTTCGTCCCCTTGCGGACGATGGGCTTTTTCGTTTTTGCAAGAGGGGCGACAGCATGACGACACAGAATCAAACACCAGTGGGCGCGGGCGCGGCGGAGCGGACAGATCGCTACGATCCGATCCCGATTGAGCGTAAATGGCGTGGGCGTTGGGAGGAAAGCGGCCTGTATCGCACCGACCTGACGCTCGCGACGGGCCGCCCGAAGTTCTACAACTTGATGGAGTTCCCGTATCCGTCGGCGGAAGGGCTACACATCGGCCATGTCTACACCTATGGTGGTGCGGACACGAATGGGCGCTTCCAGCGGATGCGCGGGCACGAGGTCTTCGAGCCGATGGGCTTCGACGCCTTCGGCATCCATAGCGAGAACTACGCCCTGAAGATCAACATCAACCCGATGCAACTGACCGCGCGCACGACGCACCACTACCGCGAGGAGCAGTTGGGACGCATCGGCGCGATGTTCGATTGGTCGCACAGCGTGGACACCAGCCAGCCGGAGTATTACCGCTGGACGCAGTGGATCTTCCTGCAACTCTTCAAGGCGGGGCTGGCCGTCCGCAAAGAGGCGGCGGTGAACTGGTGCCCGAAGGACCTGACGGTGCTGGCGAACGAGCAGGTGATCGACGGGCGGTGCGAGCGGTGCGGCACCCCGGTCGTGCAGCGCGAGTTGACGCAGTGGTTCTTCACGATCACCGATTACGCCGACCGCCTGCTGGCCAACCTGGAGAAATTGGACTGGCCGGACGAGAGCAAGGTACGGCAAGCGAACTGGATCGGCCGCAGCGCGGGTGCGGAATTGATCTTCGCCGTCGCAGAGAGCGGCGAGCCGATCCCCGTCTTCACGACGCGCCCGGACACCGTCTTCGGCGCAACGTATGTCGTGCTGGCCCCGGAGCACAAGCTGGTCGAGCGCATCACCGCCCCGGAGCAGCGCGCGGCGGTGGCGGCGTACGTCGAGCGGGCGCAGGACACGACCGAAATCGAGCGCACGAACGCCGAGCGCGAGAAGACGGGCGTCTTCACAGGCGCGCACGCAATCAACCCGGCGACGGGGGAACGTGTGCCGATCTGGATTGCGGATTATGTGCTGGTGCAGTACGGCACGGGCGCGATCATGGCCGTCCCCGGCCACGACGAACGCGACTACGACTTCGCCCGTGTCTACGGCCTGCCGATCGTCGAGGTCGTCGCGAGCGACGTGGGCATCGCGGAATCGGCGTACACCGGCCCCGGCACACTGGTCAACTCCGGGCAATTCGATGGGTTATCATCTGGCGAGGGTAAGGT
The DNA here is from genome assembly GCA_038232175.1 of Thermomicrobiales bacterium. Classification (GTDB taxonomy): domain Bacteria; phylum Chloroflexota; class Chloroflexia; order Thermomicrobiales; family JALYUS01; genus JALYUS01. The sequence goes on along the minus strand of JBBSII010000543.1, from coordinate 1,071 downwards.
GGCCATCGTCGCGTGGCTGGGGGAGCGCGGGGTGGCGCGGCCGCGCGTCACCTATCGCCTGCACGACTGGCTGATCTCGCGCCAGCGGTATTGGGGGCCACCGATCCCGATCGTCTACTGCTCGTCATGCGGCATCGTGCCGGTGCCGGAGGACCAACTGCCCGTGCTGCTGCCGGAGATTGAGGATTTTCATCCCACCGGAACCGGCAAATCGCCACTGGCCTCCGTTCCCTCGTTCGTCAACACGACCTGCCCGACGTGCGGCGGCCCCGCCGAGCGCGAGACGGATGTCTCCGACAACTTCCTCGACTCCGCGTGGTATTTCCTGCGCTATCCCTGCACCGAGTGGGGCGACCGCCCGTTCGACAAGGAGCGGATCGCGCAGTGGCTGCCCGTTGATATGTACTTCGGTGGCAAAGAGCACGTCGTGATGCACCACCTGTACGCGCGATTCATCACGATGGCGCTGCACGACTTAGGCCACCTGCCGTTTGAGGAACCGTTCAAACGACTACGCCTGCACGGCTTCGTGACCAAGGACGGCGCGAAGATGAGCAAGTCGCGCGGCAACGTCGTGAACCCAAATGAGTACTTCGCGCGTATCGGGTCGGATGCGTTCCGCATGTACCTGCTCTTCATGGGGCCGTTCGATCAGGACAACGACTTCAGCGATATGAACCTCGTTGGCGTGACACGCTATGTCGAACGCGTCTGGCGATTGGTGACCGAGGCCGCGCCATCGGAGGGCGTGGGCGTTGAAATGCGCCCGTTGCATCAGGCCATCAAGCGGGTGACCAGGGAACTGAACGAATACCAGTACCACACCGCGATCGCCGCGCTGATGGAGTTCACGAACTGGATCGGCGCCAACCGCGACGCCTTCACCGCTGCGCAGTACGGTGAGACGCTCCGCGTTCTGACGTTAATGCTCGCGCCGGTCATGCCCTTCCTGGCGGAGGAGTTGTGGGAACGGCTCGGCAATCCTTACAGCGTCCATCAGCAGGACTGGCCAACATGGGACGAGGAACTGGCGAAGGAGCCCGAAATCACCATCCCGGTGCAGGTCAACGG
>JBBSII010000542.1:0-3611 GCA_038232175.1 Thermomicrobiales bacterium | reverse complement strand
TCCGATCACCCTTGTGTCGCTCGCCCGCCTCTGACGACGCTGCCACCACTTCTGTCACCGCAGGGATCACCGATGTGCCGAGTCCGTACGTTCCAACGCGAGCGGTAATCGCGATCTCCGCGAGGCGCTGAACAGTACCGGGATCGTGGGGGACGCGACTGCTGGCTATGTGTCCCTGTAGGGCCACTTATGTGCCAATCTGTTCGAGGATGCCCTCAATCGCATCAGCCAATTCGCGCTTCGTGAAATCCCGCCGCAGCCATTCTTCATTGAACATGTGGCAGGCGATCCGTTGCTGCTCCGTGAGCAGACTTGGCGACGATGCGACCACGGGTCTGTCTGGCCGGATCTTGAGCATCAGGATCAGCGGCCCATATTCGTCATCAGGCTTCCGCTTCACCATAGCCGGAAATGATCGCATGATGTCAAGGAACGCACGCGCGCGGAGGGGATTATAGGCAACAGCCGCCCACAGTTCTTCGTATGCTCTCGCTGACATCGGCATTCACATTCCCCCCAGACACCGGCCACTTTTCAAGCGCCGATTGTAACAAGAGGCGGACAAGAGCGCGTATTACCGCTTTTGATGACCACGTTCACGACCTACAGCTTCTTAATCGTATCGATATCTCGCCATTCATAACCCGAACTTTTCATACAGTCGCCGTGCCGGGACATTGGGCGCAAACACCTTGACTTTCGCGGTATCACAGCCTTGGGACGCGAAGTACGCTTCGATATGCTTCATGAGCATTGTCCCGATACGCTAACCGCGCACAACTTCATCCACGTACAACTCGGTGATCCTGCCGAAGGTAAAGTCGATCACATCGTGCTGATTCTTTCGCTCTTGGATGATCCCGATCACAAACCCGAGGATCGTTGGGCCATCGACAGCGACAGTGTAATTTCCCACGATGCTCGCGGACTTCTTGCAAGTCCTTGTCAAGAACGACTGCTTCATATCCAGCTGTATGCCGCATCCGGCTGAGAGGATCGAGCGCAACAAGCTAGCGGAGAAATTTATCGAACAGTTCGATAAGCTGTTCGCGATCTTGCGGCTGGTAATCACGCAGCGTTATTAGCATAGCTCTGAGTATATCAGAGAGCAATATGCTTCGTTTGTGAAGGCAGCAGAACGCCGGTTATGTGATGCAGACAAGCCGGAGTACGGGCGGCAGTTTCCCTTGAAATCACGACGATGGCCCCGTCCAGGCATTCCCTTCTCCTCCCCGCGCGGTCAGCCTGCGGAACAATGCGGCATCGTCACCTTCACCGTGGACGGCCAGCAGCCCGCCGCGTTCGTGCACGCCCTCCTCGCGCGCGGCATCAACGTCTCGCAACAACCACTTCATGGCGCGGCGACCTCGGCGGCGATCCAGGAGGGCCACGCTCCGTATGCGATGGCGGTGGTCGGTTTGCCGCTCTTCAGGTCCCACACCTCCTGCCGGAACGAGCCGCCACTGGCGACGAGGATCGCCGTGCCCTGCGGCGACCACGCCACCCCGCCGAGTTGCTGCGCGGCGGTGATCGTCGGCAGCACGGCGACGCGCCGCTCGTTCGAGCCGTCGCTGTTCATCACGGAGAGCGCGAACTCCTGCTCCCCCCGCCCGCGCTGCGTGAAGGCGAGCGACGCGCCATCCGGCGAGGGCGCGAGGTCGTACTGCTCGCCGTCGCTCGCGCGGATGCGCGTCGGCACGCCACCGGCCGCCGGGATGCGGTAGAACGCGCCGTCGCCCTGATTCTTGTAGAAGATCGCCGCGCCGTCCGCCGCCCAGACGGGCTGCGTCGCCGCGTCCAGCCGCGTCGTGCCGCGCGTCACCTGCTGGAGGTTCGTGCCGTCCGCGTTGACGGTGAAAATCTCCGTCGTGTCGCCCACCGCCGTACGGAAGGCGATCCGCCGACCGTCCGGCGACCACGCGGGCAGGGCCGGGGCGCGCGCCTTATCCGTGACGAGGAAGATCTGGCGCGAGCGCGGATCAACGAGCAGCACCTGCGCCTCCACGCTGTTGACGCGCCCGATGTAGACGACGCGGGAGCCGTCCGGCGCGATCTTCGGCTGCTGCCCGGAGGGGACGAGCGTGCGCTCCTGCCCGCCGAGCACGAGCAGGTAGACCGTGCTGTCCCGCTCGTAGACGACGGTGCCGCGCGGCGGCGCGACGGTCGCGGTCGGCGGCGCGCCGGGGGTCGCGGTCGCCTCGCGCGGGAAACTGGGGAAGTTGCTGCGCGGCGTCTCCCGTCCGGTCGGGTTCGTGTCCTGCGGCGGGGCGGAGGGGAGCGTGCCCCGGTCGCGCAGCGCGATGCTGAGCACGACGCCGATCATCAGGAGCATCACCAGCCCCGTCACCGTGGCGACAATCGCCCGCCGCCGTCGCTCATTCATGCCACACCCCCCAGGGGCGAAACCGAATCGACGCAGAGGCCGCAGAGACGCAGAGAGCGCAGAGACGGAGACCTTTCTTCTTTCTCTGCGCTCTCTGCAACTTCTCTGCCGGGCGCCCTCTGGGCAGCATGCGGTTCAATTGGTTTCTCCTCATGCTTCTTACCCCGCCTTGGGCGTGAGGGTCACGTCGAAGGTCAGGTGGGTGAGGGGCGGCGGCGGAGTCGTGGTGCCGTCCACCGCTTTCTGGCCGAGCGCGAGGTCCGTGATCGTCAGGCGGACGCGGTATTTGCCGAACTCCGTCGCCTCGAAGGTCTGCCCCTTGTTCGTGACGGCGAACGATTTCTCCCCCGGACGTGGCGTGGCGCGGTCGGGCGGCGCGCCGCCCGTCGCGAGCGTCGGGAGGTCGGTGTTGAGCGCGGTCGTGCTCCCCTGCTTGGCGACGAGCGAGACGGAGACCGCGCCGATCTGCTCGGGGCGGCTGTCGGTCGCGGCGGGTTGCCGGTTCTGGATGTAGAGCCATGTGACGGGCTGCCCGATCAGGTTGTTGACGGGCACCCACGCCTCCTTGAACCCGGCGCGCTGATTGAAGAGGGCGAATACATCCACGGCAGTCGGGTTGACGACATCGTTTTCGAGGTGCGCGATCACGGCGCTGGTATCCCGGTAGTCCGGGCGCACCCGCTTGATCGCCTGGAGATCGGTGTACGCATCCTTCCACTCGGACGCCTTCAGGTGCGCCTGCGCGCTGTTGTAGCGGGCGAGCAGGTCGCGCTCCTGATCCGCCTGCGTTGCGCGGGCCTTCGCGTCCTTGTAATCGCCCGCCGCGTCGAACTGCTGCCGTGCGGCCTGATAATCCTCGCGCGCGGCGGCGGCAACGCCCGCGTCGTACGCGGCTTTCTGGCCCCGGAGCGTCTCAGCCCGCGTCGCCTGCTGCGGCGCATCCTTGTACGCACCGGCGGCGCGGAAGGCAGCGGCGGCGGTGGAGTAATCTTCTTTCGCGACGGCGTCCTGCCCGGTTTGATACTGCCGTTGCTGCCCGATCAACGTCTGCACCTGCGTCGCCCGCTGCGGCGCATCACGATACGTCCCCGCGCGGGCGAAGGCGGTCGCCGCCGTCGTGAAATCCTCGCGCGTCAGGGCGTCCTCCCCTTCGGCGTACGCCTGCTTCTGATCGGCCAACCGAAGGGCATCCACGCGGCGTTGCGGCGCGTCGCGGAAGAGGCCCGCC
>JBBSII010000541.1:0-3616 GCA_038232175.1 Thermomicrobiales bacterium | reverse complement strand
GTTGCCTCCTGGGTTCGCCCCATGCGGGATGGTCGAATCTCTCTCTCGTGGCGTCTGTGCACGCGAACGGCGATAGTATACCAAACAACGACGATCTCCTGTACGCCACGAGAGGATACGAGATGCTGCAATGCTATCGCACCGTGCTGATCGGTGCCGGGGGAATCGCCAATGCGTGACGAAGCGCTGCACGGTTGAGCGATCTCGACCGGATGCTTGGCGAGTCACTTGCCCCGGCGCGTGTCCCGTATGACGCCGCCGGGCGCGACTGGGACGCATGGCTCGACGCGCACCCGCTCCCGACGAATGCCGCCCTCGACACGCGCCTCGCCGACGCGACGACGCGCGCGGGGTTCGTCGCGGCCTGCCGGGAACGAGGCATCTACCACCTGCCGACCGTGGAGTTCGTCGCCGCACTCGCGAGCACGCTCCAGCGGTTACCAGGGCTGTGGCTGGAAGTCGGCGCGGGGCGGGGCGACCTCGCGCGGGCGGTACGCAACGTGGGTATTCCAATCGTCGCCACTGATGATGGCTCGTGGTGGCCCGCCCCGCTGCCGGATGACGTGACACGGTGTGCTCTGCACATCGCGCTCGCACGCTTCCAGCCCGCGACCGTGCTCTGCGTCTGGCCGCCACGCGACACGGACTGGCCCGCCGTGTTCCGCTCCGATGCATCCGTGCGGGCCTATCTGCTTATTGGCGACGGCCCGCACGGTATGACGGGCATCTCCACAACATGGGCAGGCGACAAAGGATGGAGGTGCCGCTGGCTGCCGCGCATCGCGTCACTTGGTCGCTGCCGCCTGGACGCGGAGGGCGCGCCGCACACCCGCGCTCTCCTTGTCCGTCGTTCGTCGCGTCGGTCTTAAGGATTAGCGGCGGTCATGTTCGCATCGGGCGACGATGATTCCGCAACCGTCGCGCGGTCGGGCGCGTTTGTCATCGCCGCTATCGAGCCGAAGACGACGCCGAGTGCCGCGCCAATCGCCGCACCCCCGATCGTCACGCCCGCGACCGATGCCGCCGACGATGGTGCGAAGACGAGCGACACAATCAGCGTGCCCGCGCCACCGATGAGCGCGCCGAGGATCACACCCCACCCCGCGCCGGACTCCGCCTGCCGCAGCATCGCTTGCATCGAGGGATCATCGTTGCGGACGCCGTCGAGGTCGCCATCGAGCGCGAACATCGCGCCGAGCACCGCGCCGTAGATGAGGTGGAGCACCAGGTTCCCGATCACCGGCAGCGGCCCCGCGCCGATGTTGACGCCGAAGACGCCCCCACCGACCAGTGGCAGGAAGACGACAAGCGAGAGCACGGCGGGCGGGATCGCGAAGAGGGTGCCGCGCAGCCAGCCGGGGAAGGCGATCAGGCGGTCGTTCGCGTCGCACGCGAAGAGGAGCGCCCAGACGATCCCGGCGGCGAGGTCCAGCCCGACGACCGCGAGTAGCGAGGAGCGGACATTCTCTGTCACCGGATTGTGCGTCAGCGCGTAGAGCCACTGCTGGAACAGGTTGCCGCCCGCGCTGCCGATGCTGAGCGCGACACCGTACGCGATCAGCGCGGTGATCGCCATCGCGGTCGTTGCGACGAAACCAGAGATGACGGCGGGGCCGAACCGTTCCTTCAAAACGGCGCGCGGAGCGGCGGGGAATGTAGCGGGAGATAATGCGGACATAGAACACCCCCATGAAGAAAAGTGGGGGGCGGACGTGGCGACGTTGCCATACCTTCCGTTCGGTGCGCCCGTGGTCCTCTCGGTATGCCACATCCCATGCCAGCGCGCCACATTCGGACCGGAAGTCTACAGAATTCTCCCTATTCAGGCCGGATCAGCCCGCACCCGCGCCCGACTGAAGAAAGCGTCGCAGCACGGGCGCCATCTGGTCGAACTCCTTCAGGAAGGCGTCGTGTCCGTCCGGCGAGACAAGCTCCCAGTAGCGCGACGGTGCGCCGACCGCGCGCAGTTCGTCTGCCAACTCCCGGACGTGGCCGGGGGGGAAGAGGATGTCCGAGCTGATCCCGATCAACAGCGTCGGCATCGTCAGGCGGCGGAGCGCGTCCGCGTACGAGGCGTGGCCGTTGCCGAGATCGAAGAGATCCATCGCGCGCGTCAGGTAGAGGTAGCTGTTCGCGTCGAAGCGACGCACGATGCCGTCGCCTTGATAGTGGAGGTAGCCCTCGATGTCGAACTTGCCGCCGAACGCGGCGTGGCGCGAGGGGCGAGTGGCGGCGTTGCGCCCGAAGCGCGCCGTCATCCCCTCGTCGCACTGGTAGGTAATCATGCCGATCATCCGGGCAATCGCGAAGCCGTCGCGCGGCGGATCGACGGGGTCGTACGTGCCACCCTGCCACTTCGGGTCCGCCATGATCGCGCGGCGGCCCACCTCGTTGTACGCGATCCCCTGCGCATGGAACCGGCCCGACGCGCCCATCGCGACCACCGCGCCCGCCCGCTCCGGGTACGTAGCTCCCCACTGAAGCGCCTGCATCCCGCCGAGCGAGCCGCCGACGACCGCGTGGAGCCGGTCGATGCCGAATGCGTCGAGCAACGCCGCCTGCGCCCGCACCATGTCCCGCACGGTGACGGTCGGGAACGCCATGCGATACGGCTCCCTCGTCGCGGGGTCGGCGCTCATCGGACCGGTGCTGCCGTAGCAGCCGCCGATGATGTTCGGGCAGAGCACGAAAAAGCGGTTGGTGTCGATCGCGCGGCCCGGCCCGATCAGATCGCCCCACCACGGCTCCGGCGCGGGCGTCTCCGTCTCCGCGTGCGCGGCGGCGTGCGACCCGCCCGTCAGCGCGTGGAGCACGAGGACGGCGTTGTCGCGCGCGGGCGCGAGCGTCCCCCACGTCTCGTACGCCACCGTCACCGTAGGCAGCGCGCCCCCGTGTTCCAGCGCAAAATGCTCCGGCAGCGTGAAGAAGCGTGTGTGCGCGAGATCCATGCCTTCGGGGCGGTACGGCGGTAGGTGTTCGGTGTCGTTCAGCGGTGTGCAAGGGGGGTCCGCGCCCGCACCCAATGCCGCGATCTGTTGCATAGGTCACCTCCGTGCCGCATGGGTACCGAGAAAAAAGAAAACGCCAATACTCACCCCACGGGGCGAGCGATTGACGTGCAATGCTCACGGTACCACCCTGTTCACCGTAGCCTCCCGGCTACGGCCTCGACGGGTACGGCGCGCCAGAGATTCGCGCCAGACCCTCGCCCGGTATCGGGGGCGAACCGACACGGCCTACGACTGCATGGAGCAGTTCAGCCGGTAGCTCGGCGGGCATATCCGATAGGGTTCGTCACTCCTCGGGCTTCCACCATGCCCCGATTCGCTGCGAGTGTTCCCCCCACGGACTCATCCGCGTCCACGCCATGCGGGGCTGGAAAAACTGCGCCGCCGTCACACAATGGTTGTGCAAACGGCGGCTCCCTCCAGCATCCCTCGCATCTCGCCCCACCGGGGCAGGAGTTGGCACCGTAGCGACGCGGCGTGCGCGCTGCTGGTTGCCGGGCTTCAACGGGCCTGTTACCCTCCACCACTCTGGATACGAGCCGCATTCACTTGTTACCTCGAAGCATAGCAGCGGCACCGCTCCACCGTCAAGCAGCGGCACGCTTTTT
>JBBSII010000540.1:0-3632 GCA_038232175.1 Thermomicrobiales bacterium | reverse complement strand
GCATTGCCCGGTGCCGAAGCGATCGAAGTGCCCGCCGATGCGCTGCTCGATGATCGCCGCGACGGTGCGATCACCTCCGCGATTGCCGCAGTGAATGCGGCATGGGCCGGGGGGAAGGATGCCCTCATCTTCACGAGCCGGCCGTTATTGCAGGGCGCCACCGATGAGGCGGTCAATCTCACCATCGGTCAGCAAATTTCGTCCGCGCTCGTCGCGATTGTGCGCGGATTGGAGCGCGAACCGGCATGGTTCATCGCCAAGGGCGGCATCACGTCCAGCGACATGGCGACGGAGGCGCTCGGCATCCGCCATGCGACGGTGCTCGGCGCGCTGCTCCCCGGCGTCCCGGTCTGGCGGGCGGTGGAGTCGGAGCGGTGGCCGCGCGTGCCGCTTGTCATCTTCCCTGGCAACGTCGGCACCGAAGAAGACCTCGCCCGCGCGATGGAGACCCTTCATGCTGCCACAGAGGGAAATGAGACCAAACCGGATTGACACAGCGATCGCAAAGACGCAAAGAACATAAAGGGAGAGAAAAATGATGATTCTCTTTGCGTCCTTTGCCGCCTTTGCGGTTCTATTGTTTTCTCTTGGCATCGTGGTGATTTGAGTTTCTGGTTCTGGTTAAAGTGTAAAGCCCCGGCGGCCTTTGCCTCCAACCCGACTCGTGCGGCCTTGCGGCTTCCGAATCTGGCTGGGTGCATCGGTCATCAGGACCTTACAATGATGAATATACAGACTGTTCGGACATTTGTCAAGGGGTTGGCTCGTCCGGTGAATTATTCGATGGCTCATCGCCCGTTGACGCGCGGTTCGGTGCCTGACGGATGCCACCCATCGCCCGTCGCAGTCGCGCGCCCATGCCGCGATCCGCCGGTGCCGCGAGGTTCGGGCCGCCACGCTCGGCGAGTTCGCGTTCGAGGCGTTCCGCGTAGGTGCTCGTCGCGTAGAGCGTCCGTTCCAGTTCGTTGACGCGCTCCCGCAAATCGGCGGTAACAAACCCCGGCACCCGCGTCCCCTTGACGGGCTGGTGGCAGAAGGCGAGCAGCGGCGCGGTGACGGTCTCCCACGCGAAGGATTGCCCGATCGTGTGCCCCCGCCCGGCGAGGAGCCGCCGCTCGTATGGGTTGTCGATCAGATTCGCGAGGGTTAGCGCGAGCGCGGCATCGTCGCCGGGTGGGACGATCCGCCCCGCGTCGTACCCGCGCAGGAGATCCGCCGTCGCGTCGCCGTCGCTGACGACCGGCACGATCCCCGCCCAGAGCGCGTCGAGGGCCGGGGCGCGGAAAGCGAACCGCGCTTCCAGCGTGCGCAGGTGCAGGCTGATGACGGCATCCGCTTCGAGGAGAAATTCGATCTGCTCCCCGCGCCCCAGCCGCCCCTCGTGGAAGAAGACGTGCGTGCCCGTCAGGTTGAGTTCGTCGCTGCGCCGCCGCACGACGGCGTTATCCGGGTGGTCATTGAGGAAGTACGCGCGGATTGGGTAATCCACATCGCGCAGCCGGGCGACGGCGTGAATCAGGGCGAAGGGGTCGAGCCACGGGCGCGGCTCCGCATTCCAGAGCGCGACGAAATCGTTCGCCCCAATCCCCGGCACGATGCCCTTCAGCGCCTTCGCGCGCTTCAGCGGCAGCACGGACGGCACGCCGAAGGGGACGACATCGATCAGCGCGCGCCCGTCGTCGGCACGCCCGTAGACTGTCTCCGTCAGCCTACCCGCCTGCGCGAGCGCGCCGAGCCAGAAGGCGCGCTGCGCCTCCCCCACGCAGATGAAGAAATCGCCCGCCGCGAGCAGGTCCGACATCGCGGTGAGGTCCCGCGCGAGCCATCCCTCGTCGATTCCTTCCGCGCCCTGGTGCGCCTGAAGACCCTCGATCACCCAGACATGCGCGAGGTCGATGATGAGGTATTTCGTGGCGATCATCTCCGCCGGGATCTCCGCCAGTGGGAGCGTCCGCGCGATGATGATCTCGTGCGCGGCGATCAGGTCGATCAGCGCGGCGATGCTTTCGCCCGCCGGGGGCAACCCGACGCACGCGAACCCCGGCGCATCCGGCGGCGCGTACCCCGGCGCGGCGAGGGTGGTGGGAAACTCCCGCGCGAGGATGCGGGCAAACTCCCACGCGCGCATCGACGCCTCCGACGTGAAGGGGCCAATCGGTTCGTCCGTGATGATGAGCACTCGTGCGGTGGATGCGGTCATCGTGCCTTCTTGTTTCGGTGATGGACATGCAACGGACGCTCACTCCTGCCCGGTCATCGGGCGGTGTGGCAAACAATAACACCTTCCGCCCGGCTCCGTCATATTCTGGAACGCGCCGTCTCGCGTATGATGCGTACACGCAGAACGGATGCCACGCAGGAGAATGTTGAATTCCTGTAAAATACCCTTGACAGTCACCTGCACAGCCGTTACTACACACGCGATGTGCCGTCGATTGGGCGCGGCACCGACGAAAGAAGTGCACTAATGCAGGCCCTGAGTGCGCCACGGTTCAGTATCATCATCCCGCTCTTCAACCGCGTGCTCTTCACCACAATTTGCGCGTACGCGCTCGCCGCAGTCGCGGATTGCTGGGGCGAGACGGAAGTTCTGCTCGTTGACAACGGTAGCAGCGATGGAACGCCGACGTTCCTTGCCACGCTCGGCGCGCCCTTTCGGACGGTGACAAACCGGCGCAACATGGGTTTCGCGCGCGCCTGCAACCAGGGGGCGGTGGCGGCGCGGGGCGCGTATCTCATCTTCCTGAACAACGACACGGTGCCGCAGCCCGGCTGGCTCAGCGCCCTCGCGCGCGCGATGACCGGGCCGAGCGCGCCTGCGGTCGTCGGCGCGCGGCTCCTCTTCCCGGACGACACGGTGCAGCACGCCGGCCTCGGCTTCAATGCACGGCAGGAACCCGTTCATCTCTCGTACGGTGAACCGGCGGATGGGGCGGCGCGCGTGTCGCGGTCGGTGCCCGCAGTCACCGGCGCGTGCCTGATGGTCGAGCGCGCGCGGTTCCTCGCGGCGGGCAGTTTCGATGAGGGGTACGTCAACGGCTTCGAGGACCTCGATTTCTGCTGCCGGATGCGCCATGCGGGGCAGACCATCTGGTACGAGGCGGAGAGTGTGCTGTACCACTTCGAGTCCGCCTCGGATGGTCGATACCGCGCGGATGTGGCAAACTACGAACGGTTTCAGGGTCGGTGGGCGGACTGGCTGGCGACGGACCCGCTCGCGCACGCGGACGCGGTAACGACGCAGATGCCCGTCCGGCTCACGCGGAGTTACGCGACCGGCGCGGACATGCGCCGCGAACTCGACCGGGTGATCGCGGACGCCACGGTCTACCGCGAGGAGTTTGAGCGGCTGCGCGTGGCGTACGACGAGCACGCGGAGGAGTTCGCGCGGCAGGCGGCGTGGATCCATTCGCTGGAGCGGGATGCCCGGCGGGTGCGGGATCGGAATTCGCTCCAGCGGCTCGTTGGCAACGTGTTGCGGATGTGACGACGGCGCTGGTGCGGGAGGCGGGGAGATGCGGATCGCGGTGACGGGTGCGAACGGGCAGGTCGGGCGTGCCCTGCAGCGCGTGGCGGCGGAGTTCGATACCGTCGAATTGATCCCATTTGCATCGTCCGCCCTCGATGTCTCG
>JBBSII010000539.1:0-3639 GCA_038232175.1 Thermomicrobiales bacterium | reverse complement strand
CATTCGACATCCGCTCGATCAACTCGCTCGCGTACTCGCCGAGCCGTGGTTGGATGCGCGCCGCGAGGGCCATCGAGAACGCCGTGAACTCCTTATCTATCATCTCGTACTGATGCACCGACGCCGCGAGGCGGTCAACCTCCGCCCGGAGCGCCGCCAGTTGCGTCTGCGCCCCCTCCGCGTGTTGGAGGGTGTTGACCGCGTTTGCGTGGACAACGCGCGCATCCGCCAGCCGCGCCTGCGCCGCGTTCGCCTCCTCCGCGACGGCATCGACGCGCTCCGAGGCCGCTTTGAGCGCCTGCGGGTCGTACGCGAGCGCGGCCTGCTCCCGCTCGGCGCGGAGCATCGTCGCCTCGTGGCTTGTCGCCTGTTGCGTGGCGGCGTGCAGGCGTTCCTCCTCCTTCGGCACGGCGCGCAACTCCTCCGCGATGCGCGCCGCTTCGGCCTGCAACGAGAGCAGCCGTGCTTGCTCGCGCCGGAGTGCGTCGTGGTTCGCGGCGTCGTAGGTCGCGGGGCCGAGGGCGACGAGCGCGATGCGCTGCCGCGCGCGATGCGCCTCCGTCGCCTCCATCTCGGTCACGAGGCGGTTCGACTGCTTGACGGAGTTCGCCGCACGCTGCAGGAGTGTGATCTCCGCTTCGAGCGCGGCGATGTCGCGCTCGGTTGGCGGTGTCCGCCTGCCCACAGCCTGCACCTGCTCGCGCAGCCGTGCGTCCGCACCCTCGGCGCGCTCGTGCGATTCGCGCTCGTCGATAACGGAGCGGTCGCGCTGCGCGACGAATGCCTGGGTTTCGTGCAACCGCTCGCGCTCCCGCTGGAGGCGGCCATTCACGTCGCGCCCCTCCGCGCGGACGGTTTCGAGCCGCGCGCCGACGTGCCGACCGTCCGCCGTGCACGCCTCAATCGAGCGTTGCAGCGACGAGAGGATGGTGTCTGCGTCCTCCTCGGAGAAGGGGCGTCCGCACGTCGGGCAGTCCGCGTCTGGCTCGGCGTTCTGCCAGCGCTCCATCAGCGTGGCGAATTTCTTGTGCTCCGCGCGCCGCAACGTCAGTTCGGTTTCGAGGCGGGACGCCTCGTCGCTCAGTCGCCGCTCGTGCCGTTCGAGCGATTCCACGGCGGCGGTCGGGTCGCCCGCAGCCATGACGACCGCCATCCGCGCCTCGATCTCGGCGCGCTTGTTCGACCGCGCCTTCGCCTCGTCGCGCGCGCGCTTCGCATCCTCCGCGAGGCGCATGAGGGCGGTCATCTCGTTGCGCTCGGTGACGCGGCTGATCGCCAGCGGTGCGGCGGCGCTGAGTTTCGCCGTGAGCATCCGCGCGCGCGCGATACCGGGCGGCTCCTCGTCGAGCGTGTCCCAGTCGAAGAGGAGGTCGCGCAGCGCGTCGAGGTCGCTCATCAGCGCGGTTGTTTCCGTGTTGAGCCGGGCGGCGACGGCCTCCGATTCGCGCAGGTCGCGCGTCAGATTCGCGACACGCGTGGCGTGCTCGGCGGCGTGATTGGCGTCGATCAGCGCGGCTTCCAGATCGGGCAGGCGCGAGAGTTCGGGCACAATCGCGGACTGCCGTTCGGCACGTTCCTGGAGCATTTCGAGCCGGTGACGCGCGTCGGTCATCGTCGCACGCGCCGCTTCGAGAGCGGCCTGCGCCCCCCGACGTTCCGTGCCGAGGTCGGTGTGCTGGCGTTCGGTCTGACGCAGCAACGTCAAGCCTGCGGCGGCGGTCTCGTACGTCGTGGTTAGCGCCGTGACCGCGTCAGCCAGCGTATCGACCGCCTGCTGCGCCGTCGCCTCCGCGTCGCGGGCGGTTTGCACATCGGCGTCGATGTCACGGTCACGCATCTCGCTCTCCAGGTGGCCCGTGCGCGCTTCCAGCACATGAATCTCGCGGTTCTTCCGGTCGCGCACCTGCCGCTGGGCGCGCTCGACCGCGTCGAGGTCGAGCAGACGCTGCATCTCCAGACGGCGGTCGGTGTCGCCCATCGACCCGAAGAAGGCGAGCTCCTTCTGGCGGGTGAAATAGGTCGTCGTGAAGGAGGTCGGAGTCATGCGCAGCAGGGTGTTCCGGATGAAATCGGAGACCGGGTTCGCGCCGGTGACGATCGGGTTCTGGTCGTCGCCCCGGAAGACGCTCGCGTCGGCCTGCTGGCTGCCGCCTTTCGTCAGGCGCAAACTGCGCATGATCGTGTAGACCGCGTCGTCGGTCTCGATCGTCAGTTCCACCTTCGTCGTCGTGCCGACGGAGCGGCGGGGCACGACATCGCGGTTGTCCACGCCGATGGCATTTGGGCGAAAGAGGACCCAGAGGATCGCCTCGAAGAGCGTGCTCTTGCCCGCGCCGTTCGTGCCGACGACGCCGATGATGCCGACCGACGGGAAGTTGATGTCGGCCTCGCGGAAGCGCTTGAAGTTCTCGACCCGCAGTCGTTGCAAGATCACGCGGCACCCCCCGCCGACATTGCTGCTGCGGCCTGCGATTGCTCCACCGGCGGCGCGACGACCACCCGCGACTCGTCGCTGCCCCGCAGCGCCTCTTCCAACAGCGTGCGGCCCGTCTCACGGAAGGCGGCGGCGAAGGCCGGCTCGTACGTGCCGGTGGTAACGCGCGACGCGACGAAATCGTTGAACTCGTCGAGCAACTGGCCGATGGGGCTGGATTCCTCCGCGTGCCCGGCCGCCGCGCGGAGCGAGCGCACATCCGGGATGAATGCCCAGCAGGACTTGACCGCGTCGTGGTTCCGCAGCATCCGCAGCACCTCGCGGTCCACGCCGAGGGCGGTGTCCCGCACGCCGCAGAGGACGATGGCGTCGCCGCGCGCCGGCTGCCGCTCGATCTGCCGTGCGACGAGATCGACGATCGCTTCCGCGCTCAGGCCGTCGGCGTGCACCATCGGCAGTTGGAGGTGCTCGCGCACGGGGAGGGTCACTTGCTTTACGTCAAGGCCCGCCTCACCGCCGACGGTGACGAGGGCGTACCCCGGCGTGGCGGCGACATCGGAGAGGCCGATGCGCTCGGTGCTGCCGCTGTAGTAGACATTCGCGCCCTTGCGGTCGAACTGGTGCCAGTGGCCGAGGGCGATGTAGTCGTAGCGGGAGTCGAGCAGCGCGTCCTCGATCTCATCCGCGCCGCCGCGCCGTTCGTTCGTCAGCGCGAGGTTGTACGACCCGTGCGCGACGAGGATATTGATCGCGTCGTCCCCACCGACAATCGCGTCCGGCGGCTGCTCATTGGTGAACGCGCCGTGCGGAACCGCCGTCACGACGACGCGCTGCCCGCGAATCGTCAGTGGGAACCGCTCCCAATCGTAGCCCCCGGCGAAGTTCACGGTGTTGCAGGCGATGCCGCAGAGGTCGAGGACGCTCCCCGCCGTCCGCAAGCGGGGTGTGTCGTGGTTGCCGCCGATGACGATGGTCGGGATGCCGGCGTGTTCCAGCCGCCGCAGTTGCCGGACGAGGAAAATCAGCGTGTGCATCGGCGGGCGGCTGTGGTGGAAGACATCGCCGGCGTGGATGACGAGGTCAATGTCGCCCGCCGCGATGATCTGGTCGATCGTCGTCACGAACGCCCGCTCAATGTCGATGGAACGCTGATTGCGACCCGTCTCCGGGCACTGGCGGGTGAGCGCGGTGAAGCCGAGGTGCGT
>JBBSII010000538.1:0-3641 GCA_038232175.1 Thermomicrobiales bacterium | reverse complement strand
GGAGTTGTCATTGGGGAGCATCCGCTTTCTGTTGCTCTGGCGCGTCGCCGTGGTAGCGGAACCGCTTGAGAAATTCCTCGGTCAGGCCGATCACGTAACGCAGGTCGTCGGTGAACTGACTTGCGGTGCCGGTGGTCGCATCGTCCGCCGCCATCTGCACATCCGCCGCCGCCGACTCGATCCGCGCGAGCAGCGCGTGGTAGCCCGTCAGCCGCTCCTCATGGTCACGCACGATGTCGTTGCGGAATGTTCGGTGCAGGTCTCGGTCTTGTTCCTCTGCCATCATTGCCTCCGTCGAACGTCGATGTCACGGCGTCATTGTACGACGGTTTGCCGGGGCGGTGGGGCCGCACCCCAAACAATGAACCGAACGCGATGGAATCCAGCGGCTCATCGACGGGTGGGCGGCGTTCTTGCGTCACCGCACCGTGACGAGTGGATCCGCGTGGCGGTGGATGAGCCGCCATTCCGCGCCGTCGCGCCGAAAAACCTCCGTGACGCGCAATTCCTTTGGGGCGAAGGTGTCGCCGTCGTGCGGGCGAACCTGGCCGCGCTCGATGGCGACGGTGTACGCCATCTCCGGGGTGACGTGGCAGGCGATGATTTCGGACTGTACCGACCCCTCGGCGTTCCGCGCCGCCGCCCAGGTGTACCGCCCCTCGACTGCCGCCCACCCCTGCTCGTAGCCGCCATAACCGCCGAACATCGTGATGTCTCCGGTATGCGTTGCCTGCGCCTTCCACGGCTCAGGGTCGCCATTGAAGAAGGCTACGGTTGCCGCCTGCCGCTGCACGAGGAATGCCCGAAACTCCTGTTCCTGTTCAATTGATCGTGTCGCCATCGCCATGATCCTTTCCGTTCGCGCCAAGGTGACCCCTGTGGCCGGGGAGTTGGTTGCGGCGAACCGCGCGCGATGAAGGGGGACCCGACCGTTACCGACGCGACCGCTTGCGCGTTGTGTATCCATGGAGAGCGGTCGGCCGGAACTTTTCGCGCACATACGGGGCTGCGATGTCCCACAGCCGACGCGGCGAGAACCGTTCCGCACGTTCCAGTTGCGCCTATACTGCCCTCATCTCGCGGCGCAACTGGTCGATCTGCCGTTCTTTGTCTTGCACGGATGCTTCGAGCGCCGCTGCCCGCGCGGCGTGCGTCACGGCCACCCCGCTCATCCGCGCGTAGTCGCGCTGCACGTCCGCGACGTAGGCGCGGACATTCGCCCGATCCTGCTCGACATCCGTGAGATATGCACGCATATCGGTTCGATCCTGCTCGACCAGCTTAAGGTACGCGCGCACTGCCCGGTCATCGGCCTCGACTGCGGCAAGATGCTTGCGCATGTTGGCTCGATCTTCCTCTACCCCCATCAGATGCGCGCGGGTGTCGTCGCGATCCTGCTCGACATCCGCGAGATACGACCGCACGTTGATTCGATCCCGCTCCACTCCTTTCAGGTGTGTACGGATGCCATCGCGGTCCCGCTCGACGAGAGTGAGGTATTCCCGCACGTTGGCGCGGTCCCGCTCCACATCCTCCAGATACGCGCGGACGCTGTCGCGGTCCTGCTCCACGTCTTCCAGGTAAGCGAGCGTGCGTGTCAGATGGTCACGGAGTGTGGCTCGGTCTTGCTCGACGCTTTCCAGATACGCGCGGACATTCGCCCGGTCCCGCTCCACATCGGCGAGGTACGCGCGAATGTTGTCCCGGTCCTGCTCGATCCCCTCATGGTATCGTTGCGTCGCCAGCCGCTGATCCGGATCAGTGCTGACAGTGCGCCACATCTCGTCCCAGTCCACGCGCTCTTCAGTCGGCCCATTCATGGCCGCGTTCGCGTCGCTCCACCCCGCTTCCGCGCAGAACGACGCATACAGCGCGATGGCGTCGCTCGCAATCCCGGCATCCGAGAGATCGTGCATCGAAAAATGCGTGTTGCGAAGGTCCGTCGCCACCACCGCCCGCGCCCGCTCGAACGCCGCCGTTGGCGCCGCGATCCTCAGGGCATCCAGAACGTGGCGTACCTCGGTCTCCGCGTGCGTGAAATAGGCGTCGTAATGGGTGACGACGCGCCGCTCCGGTGGCACGGCGGCGAGGAGGCGCGTGTTATATGCGCGCCACAGATTGATGCTGAGTGGAAGGGAGAAGCCCCAGCGTCTCCGCAGGGAAAGCGCCACTTCCAGCGGGTTGCGGACGCAGATGATGAACCGCAGGCCCGGAATGAGGTCCATCCAGAAGGGGGCGGTGAGACTGTTGCGCGGGTCTTTCCAGCCCCACAGCTCGTGGCCCGTGAACTGCCCAATCAGTTGCCGCGCCTCTGTGCGCGGCTGTTCCAGGGCGGCACGTACCTCCTGCACATCGGCGGCGGGTGGAGGAGAATCCCAGGCGCCGCCCAATGCGCGGAGTACCGCGTCATTGATGGTGACGAAGTTAATGTTCTCCCAGTAGCCGTCGCGGTTGCCGGGGTCGGCGGGCAGAAGGTCCGCCTCCGGCCCGAGATGCACGCCCGCATGATGGAGGAGTTGCGCACACATCGACGTGCCCGACCGTCCCATCCCGGCGATGCAGATCGGCATGGCGGGTGGCCCCTGTGCTACCGACTCGAAACTCACCGGGCGGACGCGAGCGGATTCGCCGCCACGGCATCGTCGCCGCTTCCGCCGCGCAGAACGTCGTCCGACCGGATGATGCCCCGCTCGATCAACATCGCGAGAACCCTGCGGGCGCTCTCCTCCGGCCGCTCGTCGCCCCCGGTGTGGCAGACAACGTCCGGCGCGGCGGGCGCCTCGTAGGGGTCGTCCACGCCCGTGAAGCCGGTGATCTCGCCGCGCCGCGCCTTCGCGTACATCCCCTTCGTGTCCCGCGCCTCGCAGACCTCGACCGGCGCGTCCACGTGGATGAGGGCGAATTTGTCGCCGCCCACCATCGCGCGGACCCGATTGCGCGTCTCCTCGTACGGGCTGATCGCCGCGCAGATGGCGATGCCATTGTGCCGGACGATTTCGGCGGCGACGAAGCCGATGCGGAGGATGTTCGTGTCCCGATCTTCCTTGCTGAAGCCGAGACCCTTCGACAGGTGCGTGCGCACGACATCGCCGTCCAGCACGGTGACCTGCCGCCCCCGTTCCATGAGCAGGACGGTGAGGATGTCCGCGATTGTTGATTTGCCCGCGCCGCTCAGGCCCGTCAGCCAGATGCAGCAGCCCTGCCGGTGACGCGGGACGGAGACCTCGGCGAGAATCGCCGCCACCTTGGGCCGCGTGAACCACTCGGGCAACGGCCGCCCCTTCGCCAGGTACTCCTCTCGCACCTGCGTGCCGGAGATCGCGAGGTAATCCGTCCCGTTGAGCTTCGTCACCTCCTGATAGCGGTTCTCGCTCGGCACGTAGACCATCTCCTCGAAGGGGATCACCCGCATGCCGATCTCGTCCGCGTGCGCGAGGAGGAGTTGCTGCGCCTCGTACGGCCCATAGAAGGGCTTACCGCTGGAATCGTTGCCCGGCCCGGCGTGATCCCGGCCGACGATGAAGTGGTTCGCGCCGTGGTTGCGGCGGATGATCGCGTGCCAGATCGCCTCGCGCGGGCCGCCCATCCGCATGGCGAGCGGCAGGAGGCTGAGCAGCGTGCGCTCCCGGTCGTAGTGATTC
>JBBSII010000537.1:0-3655 GCA_038232175.1 Thermomicrobiales bacterium | reverse complement strand
AGATACCCCCGGTATACGTCACCGAGTTTGGCGGGCAGCAGCGTGTTCGCGAACCAGGACAGGATGATGATCTCCATCAGCCCGTAGACATTCGGCGTGTCGATGCCGTGCGCGCGGTCGTACCCTGCGTTGCCGAGGATGATGTGCCACCGCACGGCACGCACCGGGAAGGAGATGTAGTAGATCAGGAAGGCGCAGAGGAGCAACCAGGGGTTCGCGTTGCGGACATTGCGCCAGACCTCGCCGACGTTGATATTGAGCCGCAGGACGACCAGCACGATGATCGCGACGGCAACGAGGAACGAGATGATTGTGCGCGGCTGCCGCAGCCGCTGCGCGAAGGAGATGCCCTCCTCCGCGACCGCCTCGGAGACATCGCCGTGCGTGCTCCGCGCGGGGTCGATCACGTCCGGCGTTGGGTCATCGAGCACGGCATCGAGCGTGATCGCATCAACAGCCGCTGTCGCCTTGCCATCCCCATCCGGCGGCGCGGGGTGCGGATGGGTCGGCGTTTTCGCGGCGGGGTCAATCACCGGCGGTTTCCTCGGTGCGGTACCAGTCGTAGAGCCGCGCGATGCCGCTTTTGATGTCCGTCGTCGGGTGATAGCCGAGCGCGGCACGGGCGCGGCTATTGTCCGCAAAGGTGATGGGGAGGTCGGCGCGCAGGCCGGGCTGCCAGTCGATGATCGCCGGCTTCTCGACGATTCTTTCGATAATCTGGATCAGGTCGCGGATTGCCACCGGGCGCTCATTGCCGAGGTTGAAGACCCGGTAGCCCGCCGGCGAGTCGTGCGCGGCGAGGATGCCGGAGACGGTGTCCGTGACGTACGTGTAATCGCGCTGCACTGAGCCGTCGCCGCGCAACTGGATCGGCACGCCGCGATGAATGGCGTCCACGAACCGATACGTCGCGAGATCGGGGCGCACACGCGGCCCGTACGCATTGAAGAAACGCAGCGCCGTCACGGGGAGATCGTAGAGGTACGAATAGCTCTGCCCCATCGCCTCCGCCGCCGCTTTGGACGCGCCGTACGGCGACATTGGCTGGAGCGGCTGGTCCTCGCGGAACGCCGTGCCCCCCGTGTCGCCGTACACCGTGGATGACGACGCGAGCGCCACATGCCCGACGCCGTGATCGCGCGCGGCGTCGAGCACGTTGATCGTCCCAAGTACGTTCACCCGCGTGTACGCCTCCGCGCGACCCACCGAGGGGCCGACCGCCGCCATCCCCGCGAGGTGGATGACCGATTCGGGGCGCGTCTCCGCGAACGCCTGCCGCAGTGCGGCCGCGTCCGTGATATCGGCGGTGTGGAGAGTGAAGCGTGGGTGCTCGGCGGCGCGGGCGATATTGCGCCGCTTGCGGGCGGTAGAGTACAGAAAGTCGCTGAAGGAATCGACCGCAACCACCTCGTCACCGCGCGCGAGCAACGCCTCCACAACATGGCTGCCGATAAATCCCGCGCCCCCCGTGACCAGTACTCGCATGTGCCCCCGTTACCCCGCGACCGCAGCCTTCCCACCGCTCGTGCAGTGTACACGACGGCATGGCGGGGAACAAATCGGCGGGGAAGATGGGGAAGAAGCCAGAAATCAGAAACCAGAAACCAGATGGCGGATGCCAGGTGCCGAATCATGGGGTGCTCGTTGCGGCTATTCGGTGCCCTCTCTGGCCTCTGGCTTCTAGTTTCCGGCTTCTTCCCCTCTGGCTTCTTCCCCCACGTGCGATACTACCGATCATGCGGCGGCCATAGCAATTCGCGGAAGGGTACAGCAATGATTCCGTTCGATGGTGCGAAGTTGCAGCAGCTTATGGAGGAGACGGGCGTGGACCTCGTGCTCGCCAGCACGCGCCACAATGTGCGCTACCTCACCGGGGGGTACGTCTACCATTTCCACGAGCGCAGCCCGCGCGTCGCCTCCGGCCAGTACCTCGCGTTCGTCGGCGTGCCCCGCGCGCGCATCGAGGATGCGTTTTACATCGGCGCTCCCAGCCAGATGCGCGGGCTGGATGTGCTGCCGATGTGGATCGAGCGCCGGAGCCTCGAAACCGGCTCCGCGCACTCGTCCGCGACCGACGCCGCGTCGATGGCGCACGGCTTGGGCGTCGCGACCGGCACCATCGGCGTGGAGATGCCGTTCCTCCCCGCGAGCACCTTCGTGGCGTTGCAGGCCGCGTTACCACACGCGACGTTCGTGGACGCGACCGACCTGCTGCATGAGTTGCGCGCGATCAAGACGGACGCGGAGATCGCCACCCTGCGCTCGGTCTCCGCGCACGTCGCGGCGGCAATTCAGGTCGGCTTCCGGTCCGGCTACGACGGGGTGGCAACCCAGGAGCTCGCCGTCGCCATCGCGCGGGAGATGGGGGCGCACGGCGTGACCTTCCTCTGGTCGTTCACGAACGCCGGGCCGGACTACCTGCGCGACCCCTCGCCGACGCGCTGGGAACGGGGCCGGATGCTCCATCTCGATTGCGGCGGCGAGCAGAACGACTACCTCGCGGACATCTGCCGCATGGGCGCGCGCGGCGAGCCGTCCGCGCTCGGTCGCGAACTGACCGAGGCGTGTCTGGCAGTGCAAGGAATTGTGCGGGGCAAGGTGCGCGCCGGGATGACCTACGGCGATCTCCGCGCGACGGCGCACGACGCGCTCAGCACGAGCGGCCACGCGACAATCGGCGGGATCGTCGCGCACGGCATCGGCATGGTGTCGCACGAGCAGCCGATGATCAACGACCCGGCGCAGGCGGGCCGCACATTGGCGGTCGGCCACGTCCTCTCAATCGAGACCGAGTTCCACCACCCGGAAGTTGGCCACGTCAAAATCGAGGACACCGTCGCAATCACCCCGCACGGCACGGAGGGCCTCGGTGATCTTGGGCGTGAACTTCAGGTCGTGGGATGAGAGAAACCGGGAGAAACCGGGGATGAACCGCATCTGCCCAGAGGGAACCCGGCAGAGAACGCAGAGAACACAGAGAGGGGATTGAACCACGAAGGCGCAAAGGCACGAAGATGGAAAAGAGCGTCTCTTTTTTCCTTCTCTTTCCTTCGCACTCTTCGCGCCTTCGTGGTTCAATCCCCTTTCCTTTGCACCTCTGCGGTTCATCCCCGGTTTCTCTCATACTCGGTTGGGTTGTTCGGCGCGTTGTTCGCCTAGAGAATGGTACGGGGAAAAGCCAGCGGCCACGGAAGAAGTCTTCCGTGGCCGCTGGCCGCGCGTCATTGCGCGCGTATGAATCTCCGGTGGTTCTTCCTCTTGCTCCCCAGTCTGCCGTGGTTCTCATCATCCCATCACGTGCAGCCGCGTGAACTGTGTTTCCCGTCCCGGACGTTGGTTGTCAATGTACTGCGGCGCCCCAGGGCCCCGCTGTTTCGTATGTGCTAAATAAGGCAAGAGCCGTGCCACGATGCGTGGGTTGACAAGTGCGGCGCGATCATCGACCACTATGCATCGTGCTCGCGGTCGTCGGGTGCGATGCGGTGAAGATGCGCGGCGGGGAGCGATACGGGGAGCGCATCCCCCGGCACAACAGGACTTTCGGCTGGCAGCAACACCTTCAGGTCGGTGCAGCCGTCCCCGGTACGGATTGTGACGAGTTGGTGCTGCCCCAGATATGTTCGGTGCGTGACGTGGCCATGAATGACGTTCTCGT
>JBBSII010000536.1:0-3677 GCA_038232175.1 Thermomicrobiales bacterium | reverse complement strand
TCGCAATCGGCGCGTCCACAATGCCGACATTCCACACGTCGTGCCGGAAGAGCCGGTTGTAGACGATGACCGGAATACGCCGCGCCTTCACCATCCCGACACGCTGCCTCTTCGAGAGGGTGACAAGCTACGCATCGAGCAGGTCGAGGAACGTGGCGCCATCCACGATATGCACGCCTTCGTACTCCCGCAATACGAGCAAGTCCTGATCCTCGCTCACGAGGTAATCCGCACCGGCCAGTGCCGCTGTGACGAGAAATTTTTCATCCTTTGGATCGCGCCCGATGGTAGGGGTTTCCCCACCTCAATAACCCGGGCGTCCGCGAGAATGTCCAATACGGTTTGGAGATTCGCACGCGCGACACCACGATATTTGCGCGCCAACTCGGGTCGGTGCAGCACTTCGAGGATTTCCACGACAACCGGTTCGGAGACAACGAGGCGATAACGCGCCCCATGAACGAAGACGAGCCGCCCCCACAGATCCGACGGGTTGATGAGACTGCGCACAAAGATGACGGTATCAAGAACGACGTTATGCATGTTCGGCCCGCACCGCGCGCACTGCCGCGTCGATGTCGTCATTCACCTCCTGCTCGCCGATTCCTCTCGCCAGGATTTCCTCTCGCACCGGCGCAAAGTAGTCATACAGTTCCCGATACCATGTCGCGTCTGCCGCGCGCTCCGATGCGCGAACCGGCCTGATTCGCAGTTCACCCTCCTGGAGGGTCATCTGCAGCACCCCTTCTCCCTCAATACCTAACTCACGGCGAAACTCAACGGGGATGGTGATTTGACCGCTCCGCAGTTGCCGGACAATCTTTGTCGTCTGTCGCTGTGCTTTCATTGCGCTGCCTCATGCGTGTGTGCTATTGACTGCGAACGCTTGCAGTTTACACAATTACATGGTTTCGATCAACACGCAATGCGGCCCCGTATTCGTGGTAAATTAGGCTTCACTGCGGGTGCGCTGCACCACCACTATTCGCGCGACGAGGATAAACGACGATGGACGAATTTCGCGAGAGTATGCTCGAATTAATCACGCAAACATCGACGAACCTGCCGCCGGACGTGCGCCGGGCAATGGCGCGCGCCGTGGAGACCGAGAGCGGGGAACGATCCGCGCAGGCACTCAGCGTGATCGCGACCAATATCGACATGGCGTGCGACAACGTCGGACCGATCTGCCAGGATACTGGCTGGCTGACATTCGAGGTGCGCGCGCCGGTCGGGGCGAATCAGATCGTCCTGAAGCGGCTCATCAAGGAAGCAGTTGCGGAGGCGACGAAGCGCGGCAAGTTGCGCGAGAACTCGGTGGACTCGCTCACCGGCGCGAACAGCGGCGACAACCTCGGCCCCGGCAGCCCGACAATCCACTTTGAGCAGTGGGAGCAGGACGAGATCGAGGTGAAGTTGCTCCTCAAGGGGGGCGGCTGCGAGAACAAAAACATCCAGTACTCCCTCCCCGCCGAACTGCCCCACCTCGGGCGGGCGGGGCGCGATCTCGACGGCGTGCGCAAGTGCCTCTTGCACGCGGTCTGGCAGGCGCAGGGGCAGGGGTGCAGCACCGGCGCGATCGGCGTCTGCATCGGCGGCGACCGCTCCTCCGGCTACCTCCACGCGAAGGAGCAGCTCTTCCGCTCGCTCGACGACGAGAATGCGCACCTGGAGTTGCGGAGACTGGAGGAGTACATCATGCAGATGTCGAACACCCTCGGCATCGGCACGATGGGCTTCGGCGGCGGCGTGACGCTGATCGGCTGCAAGGTCGGCGCAATCAACCGGCTCCCCGCCAGCTTCTTCGTCTCCGTCGCGTACAGCTGCTGGGCGTACCGTCGGCTCGGCATGGTGCTGGACGCCGACACGGGCGCGATCAAAGCGTGGCTCTACCGCGACGAGGGGGGAGCGCCCGTGCCGATGTCCCGCGACGGTGGCTTCGTGCTTTCGGGCCGCGAGAAGACGCTCCGCGCCCCGCTCACCGAGGAGCAGGTGCGCGATCTCAAGGTCGGCGATGTCGTTGTCATCTCCGGCGAGATGTACACCGGGCGCGACGCCGTCCATGCCCACCTTATGAAGCACGACCCGCCCGCCGATCTGCACGGCTCCGTCCTCTACCACTGCGGGCCGGTCGTGATGCAGCAGCCAGCAGAAGAGAACACTCAGTCCTCATGCCGCCCAGAGGGCACCCGCAGTCCTCAGTCCTACGTCATCACGGCGGCGGGACCGACGACGAGCATCCGCGAGGAGCCGTACCAGGGCGATATCATTAAGCGGTACGGCGTGCGCGCGGTGATGGGCAAGGGCGGCATGGGGCCGAAGACGCTCGCGGCGATGCAGGAGTACGGCGCGGTCTACCTGAACGCCATCGGTGGCGCAGCGCAGTACTACGCCCGCTGTATCGATGATGTGCTCGACGTGAACCTGCTGGAGTTCGGCATCCCGGAGGCGATGTGGCATTTGCGGGTGCACGAGTTCCCCGCCATCGTCACGATGGACGCGCACGGCAACTCGCTCCACGCCGATGTCGAGAACGCCTCGGCAACAATGCTCGCCAAACTCGCCGCGCCCGTCTTTGGGAAGTAACGAGTAACGAGTAACGAGAAGGAATAGGAGTGACGCAGTTCGCGAGAGAAACCTGGTGGTAGCGGGCTTTAGCCTGCCACAGAGAGGCAGGCGAATCTCGACTTTCCCCAATCAGGCGACAGAGCAAAGCGTCTCGGTGAAGCGTTCCACAAGGGCACGTGGGACTTTCACCATCTCGGTGTCGTCACCCGACATGCAAAAACTCGCGTGCGCCCAGAGTTCTTGTCGCACCAACGCCAGCGCGTCCGCGAAGGTCGGTGCCCGTTTGCGATACCACGCCGCCTGTCGGGTGACGCCCAGGCGTCCGGGCGTCGGCCAGACTGCCATGCGGGGTACAGCAGTTGTCGACGGTGCCCACCAGCCACATCCCTCGCTCCAACCGCGCCACCGTCCGTCCACCCGCGCGTGTCCACCGCGCCAATGGCGCCAGCCGCGCCCGAAAGGTGCCATTGAGCCGTTCGATGTACGCGGTCTGGATCGTGCTGCCACCGAGCAGCTGCACTGCCCACGCCGCCGTGCCGTGCGCCAGCCGCCGCACCTGCGTGACATACGCCGCGAAGCCGTCCACCAGGACGACGAGCGGCGCGGGCAGCGCGCACGCCCGCACCAGCGTGCACAACCGGGCGATCAGCGCGCCATCGCGGCGCGGACTGACCGCCCCACCGAGCCAGAGCCGGGTCGCGACCAGCAGCGCCAGCGCCATCCACACCACCTGCCCCTGCTGCCGCACCCGGATGTCGTCCGCCTGCACGGCACCGAGCGTGCGCGGCTGACAGACGAGGTGCTGATAGACCGCTTCGCTCTGCACCCCCGCCGCGTCGAGCCAGGCGCAGACCGTCTGCCGCTGGAAGCCGTAGGCGACGACGATCGCAGCAATTGGGCAGCCATGCGCCACGGAGCATGGGGAAGATTTACTCATGAGGCAACAACTCCGCCAAAGTAAGATTCCTGGGTTCTGGCACATTCTCGGTGATGACATTTCGTCGCTTTCGCCCGCTGCGCCTACCACGCCAACTGATCGAGCGGCGCGCCTCTATCTGGCAATGCATGAGGAGAGTTTTCCAGATGCAGCCGAAGGAACCACATCTACC
>JBBSII010000535.1:0-3685 GCA_038232175.1 Thermomicrobiales bacterium | reverse complement strand
CCGCTCATCAGGTTGAACAGGCTCGTCTTGCCCGCGCCGTTCGGCCCGATGACCGAGACGAACTCCCCCTCCGGCACGCCGAAGGAGACATTGTCCACAATCGTCGCGCCGCCGAAGCGCAGGGTGAGGTCGCGCACTTCAAGGATCATCGCGGCTACCGCTCCTTCACAGAGCAAGAAGGGTTTGAACCGCCAGGGCGCCTACTTCTTGACTGGTGGCGTCACTTTGTCCGGCGCGACGGTCGCGACCGACTGCGACTCGTATCCGTCGCCCTGCTTGATGAGTTTCACCTGGAACATCGGCTGCAAGAGGGCATGATCCTCCTTGCGGATGGTGTAGTCGCCCTTCGGCCCCTTAAAGGCGTACCCTTCGAGCGCCTTAACCATCTTGCTCACGTCGCTCCCGTCCGCGCCCTCGATGGCGTGCGCGAACATCAGCGACGCGGCGAAGCCGTCCGGGTGGAAGAGGTCCGGCACCTGGCTTTTTTTCTTGAGGGCATCAACCAGATACTGGTTCGCCTCGTTCTGCGGCGCCTGGTAGATGTAGTGCGAGAGGAAGGCGATCTTGTCCGCCGCCGGGCCGAAGATCGGGTAAGTCGAGCGCTGGTCGAGGCCGGTGACGACCTTGTTGCTCGTCAGCACACCCTGACTGTCCAGCGCGGCGTACATCGCGGTCGCCGTCGTCCCCGCCCACGCGACGAAGACGAGGTCCGGCTTCTTGCTCACGACCTGCTGCGCGAAGGGGGCGAAGTCCTTCGCATCCTGTGGCACAAGCAGTTGGTCAACCGTCGCGCCGTCCGCGCCGAAGACTGCCTTCACTGCCGCCACGTTGGACTGGCCGAACGCCGAGTCCTGCGCGAAGACGAGGACGCTCTTCCCCTTCAGATCGGTGAGGAGCGACTTCGCGGTCTGCACATCCTGATACGACTGCCGCCCGGAGCGGAATGTGTACCCGTTGATGCCAGTGACCGCATCCGACGCCGCCGGGCCGCTGACGAAGAGCACCTGATTCTGCTCCGCGAGCGGCGCGATCTGCAATGCGACACCGGAGACGACCGAGCCACCGATGATCTTGTACCCCTGGCCGATGAAGTCCTTCGCCGCCGCGACGCCCGTCGCTGGATCGCCCGCATCGTCCTTGATATCGTACTGGATTTTGTGCCCGGCAATTGCGCCGGTGCCCTTCGTGAGGTAATCGAGGCCGATCTGCAACCCATCGAGGAACTGCGCCCCGTAGGAGGCGAGCGGGCCGGACTTCGAGGTGACGATACCGACTTTGATCGTGTCCTTCACCGGCACGGCCGCCACCGGGCTGGCTGCAGCCGTCCCCGTCGTCGCGACGGATGAGGCGGCGGGCGCGGTTGTCGCGGCGGCGGCGCTCCCTGCGGGCCGCGTCGCGGCAGCGGCGGACCCTACAGCGGCGGTGATGGCGGGTGCGGCCGTCGTTGCCTGACCGGCGGGAGCGATAGCGCCCGCCGGTCTCGGCGTGTCCGTCGCGCTGCTCCTACTGCCGCACGCGGCGAGCACGGCGGCGACGCTCGTGGCGGCCGCGAGCTTCAGCATGTCCCGGCGTTTCAGTGTGCGTGCCCCAGTTTCCGCGCGTGCATTGTCAGACGATTGCATCGTCCCATCCTTCCCCATATGCATCATCTATCAGTTTTCCCGGGGGGCATTATGCAGTATTGGTGAACAAAGCACAATTCTCGCCAACGCCCGCGACGCGAACGCACGGTCAATAGCGCAGGAAGGCTCGCCGCAACGAGCGAAATGCGCCTTCGTCCCGTTCCCACCGCGCGAACAGTGACGGGAGCGCGGCGGCGTCACCCCCGCTCTCGGTCAGCAGGCGGCGGGGTCCATCGCTGCCGATCAGGCGGTCGAAGTGCGCCAGGAGCCACGCGAATGGTTCGGGATAGAGACGCAGCGCCGTCGCGTTGAACAGCATCCCTCGCCGCCACCCCTCCATCGGCACGACCGTTAAGTCCGCGTGCCCATCGAGGAAGCGGTCGTTGATGAGCGTCGCGAGTTCGCCGAGCGTCAGACCATGCCGCACCGGCACCGGATAGCGCCCGACGAACGAGCGAAACGCCGGGTCGAGCGTCGGGCCTTCGACGAGCGCGCCGCCAATCGGATTGGGGCGGTCGATGACGACGATCGGCAGCGGCGCCCGCTCCATGAGGATGCCGAGCGTCGTGGGGTAGGTATAGTACCGCGCGCCGACATCCTGAACATCGAAAACGAGCGCGTCCAACCCGTCGAGGCTGCCAGCGGGCGGGTCGAAGACGTGGGCGTCGCCGTCGTGCACCGAGTAGAGGCTGTGGATCGGCGTGCCCGTCGCCGCAGCGCGCTCCCCGCCCGCGACGGGCACGCCCGCCTGCTCCGCGCCGTGATAGCCGTGCTCCGGCCCGAAGAGCACGACGACCGCCGCGCCCCGCTCCGTGAGCACGGCGGCAGTGCGACGGAACGCGCGGTCAATGTTTCCGTTCCGGTACGATACCATACGGTGCGAGCGTGGTGCCAGATGAAACGATAAGGAGGGCGATGATGCGGCTCGAAGGAAAGACGGCACTGGTGACGGGCGCGAGCCACGGGCTTGGCAAGGCAACAGCGCTCCTGTTCGCGCGCGAGGGGGCGGATGTGGCGATCACGTACCCGGATCGCGAGGACGGGGCGCGGGAAACCGCTGCGAAGATCACATCGATGGGGCGGCGCGCCCATGTGATCCACGCCGAGATGACGGAGCGGGATGATTGCTACCGCTCGGTGGACGAGACGATCAGCGCCTTCGGGCGGCTCGACATCCTCATCAACAACGCGGGTGGCGGGCGATCGACGGCGCTGCTGGATCAGACGCTGGAGGATTGGCAGTACACGCTCGATCTTTGCGTCACCGCTCCCTTCCTCTGCGGTCAACGCGCCGCGCAACACATGATCGAGCGCGGCGGGGGCGGCGCGATTGTGAACATCTCCTCTGTCCACTCCGCGAATGCGTGGCCGAACGACGCGGCGTACGGCGTCGCGAAGGCGGGGCTGAATCGCCTGACGAAGAGCATGGCGGTCGAATGGGCGCGCCACGGCATCCGCGTCAACTGCATCGCGCCGGGGTACATCGAGGTCGCCGTGACGCCGGAGGAGCAGGAGAAGTATGCGTGGGAGAAGACGCGCGCCGAACTCGCTATCCCCGCGCAACGCACCGGCAAGCCGGACGAGATCGCCTTCGCCGCCCTCTACCTCGCCGCCGACGAAGCGGCGTACACGACGGGGCAGACCCTCTTCGTCGATGGCGGACTGCTCCTCCCGCCCCTCACCGTCGCTGACTACATGCGCGGTGATCGCATTGGGAGCGGCCTTGCGGGATAACGAACGGGGCTCCCAAAGATGACGGATGCGGGCCGTGAAGAGGCAATCGAGCATGATACACTAGGGAGCGTGGCCAATGCCGGTGAAGGTGCGAGAAGGAATCAGGGTCGTCGAGGCGGATGGCTGGTATCATATCGGCACGAAGGGCGACCACCGCCAATACAAGCATCCCACAAAGCCCGGCAAGGTGACGATTCCCGGCGCACCGAGCGACGAGTTGCCGCCCGGCACATGGAACAGCATCCAGCGGCAAGCCGGATTGAAGTAAGGGACGAGCGATGCAATATCTTGTCGTCGTTGAAAAGGCGGAACACAACTACGCCGCGTAT